>JBGSLP010000180.1:0-7143 GCA_041740655.1 Alphaproteobacteria bacterium | reverse complement strand
TGGTGCGGTCAAGAGGACTCGAACCTCCACGGGTTGCCCCACAGCGACCTCAACGCTGCGCGTCTACCAATTCCGCCATGACCGCATTCAATCCAAAATACGCTTTCAAAAGCCTGTATTCTGAGACGAGAGTGTTTGGTATCAAAGCTCAACAGCCAATGCAAGCAAATGGCGTGGCGTTTCCGAACAGCTTTTGAAGTCGTGTCATCGTTTCGCTTCAATAATCTTTCCCTGGTCCGCCGCTCATCGCGACGAACCAGAAAAGAGACGATGTACGAACGGTCGTCAGACATTACGCGGTGAAAGATTGTCTGACATCACCAACGCGGGACACGAAAATGACTATGGCGCCGCGTGGTTACAATTCCGTAAAGCGGGGCGGCTTCGGTGAAAGAATTTTGGATTTATGACGCTTCTTGACGGCCAGAATGTCGAGTGGATCGTGAGCAGCACCCCTGTCGGCTATGAGGAGGCTGTTCGCTTCATGGAAACACGTGTGGATGACATATTCCACCGTCGCGCGACCGAACTCGTCTGGTTGCTGGAACATACTCCGCTCTACACTGCGGGAACGAGCGCTGACCCCGCCGATCTGATCGCTCCCGACAGGTTTCCTGTCCATCAAACCGGGCGAGGCGGCCAGTTTACATATCACGGCCCCGGCCAGCGCATCGCTTACGTCATGCTCGACCTCAACGCGCGCGGCCGGGATGTGCGCGCCTATGTCAACGCGTTGCAGGACTGGATCATCGCGACGCTCTCAGAATTTGGCGTCGAGGGCGAGTGCCGAAGCGGCCGCCCCGGTGTATGGGTTCGCCGCAAGGACGCCTCAGGCGAGGATAAGATCGCCGCAGTCGGCGTGCGAGTTCGGCGCTGGGTCACATTTCACGGCGTCAGCATCAACGTCGATCCGGACCTCGCACACTATGACGGGATCGTGCCCTGCGGCATTCGCGAGTACGGCGTCACAAGCATGCACGCTCTCGGCGTCGGATGTTCCATCAGCGATCTGGACCAAGCGCTAAAGCGCGCTTTCGAGAAGGATTTCGGGCCAGCGAATGACCCAGCCGCGCTTGATTTAGTGGGCTTAGCTCAAAACTCATAGCCGAAATGCTTTATTTCAGGCTCGTACCATTGAGCGACGATGGCTTTCGTCTCGTCACTGAAATAATCGCGATATGATCGCTGATCGCCGCTGCGATACTGTGCTTTGGCGCGCGGTAAATTCAGGGGCTGCTTGATCCCCACCTGCGCAAGGGCAGCGCTCAAATCCTCCGAGAGATTGTCGAACTGGCAGACGTAGTCCGCCTCGACTTTTCCATCGATCGAGTAAATCTTGAAGTTTTTCAGCCGCGCGATGCGCTCTTCCTGCATGAACTCCTCAAGGGTCATGTCGGCGCGGCGCTTCTTGCGTTTGCGATATTTGTAGAGCGAAATTTGCCGATCCCAGGGATTTCGCTCAACCGAAAACTTGAAATAGGATTTCCAAACCTGCTCGCCAATTTCTGCGCGAATTTTCTCGGCTGGCATATGATGCCAGAACCGAGCGCGGTTGGTTCGGTCCTTGTACAGGTTGAGCGGTCGTAGCATTGTCTTGTACCAAGGCACATTGTCCAGTCGCCAATGCTGTGGCCCCCTGCCCTGACGCAAGTGTTCATCCGTGCTGCTCACGGGCGTGATGATGTCATCCGGTCCACAGAATGCGGAAAGGGCGCATTCGATGCTGGTGCCCGCTGTTTTCTGGGTCTTCAGAAAAATGAACTTGTGTTCGTGGCAAACGATCATGGCGGAGAGTTAAACCCTAGAATTCGTACCCAAGAGTTGCGATTTCCTGCGCATACCAGCGCGCTACGATCTCCCGGGTCTCATCGTTATAATATTCGCGGTAATGGCGCCGCTCGGTTTTCCCCTGACCTCCCTTGGCGCGAGGCAACGTCACCTCGTCCGTCACACCAGCCTCAGCGAGGGCCGCCTGAACCTCATCCTTGAGCTTTTCGTAGCGGCATATGCGGTCGACGACAACCCTGTCAGCTATGGAGTACATATAGAAGTTGTTGCCGCGCGCTTTTTTTTCGTCGCGCATGAACTCCTCGAACGTAGGTCGCCTGCTAGCATCCCGCTGACGCCAGTAATAAATCGAAATCTGACGATCCCAAGGATTTCGCTCTACTGTGAACTTGTAATATGTCCGCCAGACCTCGTCGCCAACACGGCTTTTGATCTCTGCGGCTGGCATGTGGTTGTAATAATTGCCTTTATGCCGACGACCCTTGAATAGCCCCACTTTACGGCCCGCGCTTTTCCACCACGGGTTCACGTTCACATCCCAGTTCTGCGGTCCACGTCCCAAACGCAGCGCTTCGTCGACCTTACTGACCGGTGTAATAATGTCGTCCGGACCACAAAAGGCGGACAGTCCGCACTCAACGCTGGTGCCCGCTGTTTTCCCGGTCTTGATGAAAATGAACTTGTGCTGGTGGCTTACTATCATCGGCTCAATACTTGTAGCCGGCAGCTTTGATTTCCGGCGCGTACCAGTCGGCGACAATCGCCTGGGTTTCGTCGTCGTAATATTCTCGATAATGCCTGCCGCCTCCCGCCACAGTTTTTGTCCTCGGGAGCGATAGCGCCTGATTAATTCCAATCTTGGCGAGGGCTTCGGCCAGACGTTCCTCTAGCGCTTCGTACGGGATAAGAAAGTCCACGGCAAGCGCATCGCCGATCATAAAAATCTCGTGGTTATTGCGGCGCGCACCACGTTCCTTCGAGATGAACTGTGCGAAGCTCGGCGGCTTGGGCATATTTTTCGTCCGCCACCGATAGAAGGAGACCTGCCGATCCCAAGGATTGCGGCTAATGGCGAATTTGAAATAGCGGCCCCAGACATCGCTGCCGACTTGATCGCGCACCTCGGCCGCGGTCATGTGATTATAGTAATGGCCCCGATGCTTGCGGCCCTTCTGGAAAAAGCCAATCGCTCGCAGTGTGTTTTTCCACTGCGGATTGAAATTTACGTCCCAGTTTTGCGGACCGCGACCCTGACGCTTTGCCTCATCCTGCGCGCTGACCGGCGTAATGATGTCGTCCGGCCCACACAACGCGGAAAGTGCGCATTCGACGCTCGTGCCAGCCGTCTTGCGCGTCTTGAGAAATATGAATTTGTGCTCGTGGCTCACGATCATGAAGGCGGTTTAGCATCCGCCGCAACTGGCTGCAACTGAGCCTTTGGCGATTGATTGCAGGAAGCGCCAGCGCATGAGCGCAAGTGGTTAAGCGCAGCCCTATGGGCTGCTACATCGCTTTCGAAGTCCGGATCGGTGACCAAGTTTTTAAGCTGGTGCGGATCCTTGGTCATGTCAAAATACTCCTTGCTCGCCCAGATTAGGCCATCTCGTTCGAAATAAACGGAGTTAGCTCCACGAACGCCTATGAATGCGTTGCTCGTACTAGCGAAGGTCTCTGGAAATATCTGGATAAGAACGTGGTTGCGAAGCTGCGCTTTCTCGCCCGATAGAAGTGGCAGAATGGATACGCCGTCGACGGTGTCCGGGGTTTTCAAGCCCGCATAATCCAAAATAGTCGGAGCGAGATCAATATTGGCGACAAGGGCGTCATTGGTGCGTTTAGTCTGATCTCTGCCATCAAAAATGACCATCCCGACACGGATAGATTCATCGTAAGGGCTTCGCTTGTCGGTGATTTGGTGTTCGCCCCAATGAAAACCGTTATCACCCAAAAATATGATGATTGTGTTCTCAAGTTTGTTGCTGGCGACAAGTGTATTAACAATTTTTTCGATCGCCTCATCCACAGCTAGTAACGTTTGCAGCATCCCTTTTCGCATAGCGTCGATCTTGGCGATGCGATTAGCAGAAAGCGCTCGCCCGCCTTTAGACCACCATTTGCGATCCCAAAACCCTTTATCGCTAACATTGAAAGACGGTGGACGGTGCGGTGAAAGATCAGCGAAAGTTTGCTCGTGACGCCGCGCTGGGACTGCCGGGCGATGAGGTGCATTTGGCGTCCAAATAAGGAAGAACGGTTTATCTCCATCATCCGCCGATTTGATGAAGTCCACCGCCTTTGCCGCTAACACATCCGTCGAATAGTCCGCCTCCGAAGAACCGTAAGTGCGGGGTTCTTTCGAGACGCCATCAATGAAATTCGTCATTTTGTAGTTGTAGTAGTGGCGTTTTCCGAACGCTTGAAATGTATCCCAACCAGGCGGGATATATCCGAAAGAATAACCGTTCAAATATTTTCCTATCAAGCCTGTTTTGTACCCTCCAGCCTTCAACCAGGTAGCTAGTGTCTGACTGTCTCGCTTATCTAACTCTCTCGTGAATTCTTTCTCGTTTTGACGAACCCCATGATTGTGCGCGTATTGGCCAGTGAGAATGGTTGCACGGGACGGGCAGCAGGTGGGCGTCGTGATTATTGCGTTGGGGAATAATGTCCCGCGCTGCACAAGCAACTCGTTGAGCTTTGGCATGTATTCGAGCGTGTCGGCGCGCTGATCATCGGTCAAAATCAGGATGATATTTGGTTTTTTGTCCTGGGCTACGGCGCTATCTCCGAATACGCACATCAGCGCAACGATCATAATGATTGCCGATTTCATTTCATCTCCGTCCGCAAACTTTGCTAACGGCTACGATTACGCGCTCATCAACCCGAAATCACATTTAAGTTAGAGAGGGATGTTGTCGTGTTTCTTCCAGGGGTTCTCGACGGTCTTCTCGCGCAGCATGTTCAGTGCGCGGGCTATGCGGCTGCGCGTGTTGCGCGGCAGGATCACCTCGTCGAGCGCGAGAACGCGCGGCTTGTCACGGCGGACCTTTATTATTTAGAGCTGTTTCCCCCAGCATTAGCCGCCGAGCTTCTTGATTTGCCAATTGATCAGCAGGATTAGGATGAATAGGCCGAGGATGTAGAGGAAGTTGGCGAACACTGCTTGAACCGTTTCTTTGGTTTCTTTTTTCACCTCATCGTTACCAGCGTAAAATCCCAATATTACCGATAACATGATAATAGGAAAGAAAACGGTGCCCAATAGGAGAACTGCAACTGCGGCAATTAACCCTTTTTCACGAAACACATCTCGTACTTCGCCAAAAAACAGTTTCGTTTTTTTTTGATATAGCACGAGGTTTAAAGCCAAAAACAACGCCGAGTAAATCACAAAGACATCGAAAACCCAGCTGGGGATCATGCCGAACGGCCAGATTGCGTTGCCGATGTAAGCGAGCGGGTCGCGGATAGCCCAGCGATAGGTGTCGATAAAGTCGCGGAAGAACTCCGCCCAGATAACGAGGCCGTCCACAATGCTCGCCATGCCGGTGAGGTTCAACAGCCCGGAAATGCCGAGTCCGACATAAAGCCAGAAATTGCCTCGGTTGCCGCTCGCGTTGTCCGTCATCGTCGCTCCTATTTCAAAAGTAACTACGGCGTTATCGCTGGCGCGTGCGCGACGCTATAACGGGATGTTGTCGTGTTTCTTCCACGGGTTCTCGACGGTTTTCTCACGCAGCATGTTCAGCGCGCGGGCGATGCGGCTGCGCGTGTTGCGCGGCAGGATCACCTCGTCGATATAGCCGCGCTCGGCGGCAACGAACGGGTTGGCGAAGCGATCCTGATATTCCTTGATGCGCGCGGCGATCTTTTCCGGATCGGCGAGGTCGGGCCGGTATAAAATCTCCGCCGCACCCTTCGCGCCCATCACGGCGATCTCGGCTGTCGGCCAGGCGTAGTTCACGTCGCCGCGGATGTGCTTGGACGACATCACGTCATAGGCGCCGCCATAGGCCTTGCGCGTGATGACAGTCACTTTTGGCACTGTCGCCTCGGCGAACGCGAACAGCAGCTTGGCGCCGTGCTTGATGAGGCCGCCATATTCCTGCGCGGTGCCGGGCAGGAACCCGGGCACGTCCACAAACGTCACCAGCGGAATGTTGAAGCAGTCGCAAAAACGCACGAAGCGCGCGGCCTTGCGAGAGGCGTCCGAGTCCAGCACGCCCGCAAGAAACATCGGCTGGTTGGCGACGAAGCCGACCGTGCGGCCCTCGATGCGCCCGAAGCCCGTGATGATGTTGCGCGCATAAGCCTCCTGAATTTCGAAGAAATCGCCCTCGTCGGCCACTTTGACGATGAGTTCCTTCATGTCGTAGGGCTTGTTCGGATTATCGGGGATGATGGTGTCGAGTGAGGGCTCGGAGCGGTCGAACGCATCGCGCGTGGGCAATTCGGGCACGCCGGACATGTTGTTGGATGGCAGGAAATCCATCAGTCGCCGCATTTGCAGCAGGCACTCCACGTCGTTCTCATAAGCCTTGTCGGCGATGGACGATTTGGTCGTGTGAACGCTGGCGCCGCCCAGCTCCTCCGCCGTGACGGTTTCGTTGGTGACGGTTTTCACGACATCGGGGCCGGTGACGAACATGTAGCTCGTGTCCTTCACCATGAAGATGAAGTCGGTCATGGCAGGCGAGTAGACGTCACCGCCAGCGCACGGCCCCATGATGACACTGATCTGCGGGATAACGCCGGAGGAGAGCACATTGCGCGTGAACACCTCGCCATAGCCGCCAAGCGCCGCCACGCCCTCCTGAATGCGCGCGCCGCCCGCATCGAACAGGCCGATAATCGGCGCGCGGTTACGCAGCGCCAGATCCTGAATTTTCACCATTTTCTCAGCATGCGCCTCGGAGAGCGAGCCGCCGAACACGGTGAAATCCTTGGCGAATACATAGACCACGCGGCCGTTGATGGTGCCCCAGCCGGTCACCACGCCGTCGCCCGGAAACTTCGTGCCCGCCATGCCGAAATCGGTGCAGCGATGCTCGACATACATGCCGTATTCCTCGAACGACTTGTCGTCGAGGAGAAGCTCGATGCGCTCGCGCGCCGTCAGCTTGCCCTTGGCGTGCTGCGCGTCGATGCGCTTCTGCCCGCCGCCGGCCCTTGCCTCCTGCCGCCGCTCTTCAAGCCGACGAAGAATGTCCTTCATGCCGCCCCCTGGATAATCGGACGAGCCGCCCCTCCCCGATATTCCGGGGGGACGGCCTCTGGAATACTGTTCTTAACGCCGGGATACGGGCTGGATTAAGCGGCCCACTGGCGCTGTCGCCTCGCGCGAAGGCGACC
>JBGSLP010000179.1:0-6384 GCA_041740655.1 Alphaproteobacteria bacterium | reverse complement strand
GCGAGGAGTGCGCTGTGGCGCGAAATCAGGTTTTGCATGATGGTCTCGCGATTTGCGCGGCAAAGTTCAGCAGTTGAGCCAATTTTGCGGTTGAGATACTGGGAATACTATCCGTAATTTTGATCATATTCAAAGCTGCGAAGCCTAGAACGGCGTCGGCAAGTTCCTGCCTTCGAATACAACAGGCTTGCCGTGGATTGAAATCTCCGGTTTGGTCCACGTGCCCTGCACCGACAACGCTTTCGCCGAATTTTTCGACGCTGACACGGCGCCAATCGATGACGCCTCGCCCCCAGCCGTTGCGGTGGCGAATGTCGAGCGTTTGTCGAACTGCAAGTCTATGGCGCCATTCGCCATGTCTGCATTGCCCGCGCCGCTCAGGTTTGTGTCTTCACCTGTTATCTCGATGACGCGCGCTGCTAGCACGCCATCCACCGCGCCAAAATCAGCCCTCAATCTGGAGAACGTCGCCGGTACGATCTCAGCCAGGCTGGTCGATCCGTTCGACAACCCGGATAGGGCCTCGATCACCGGCAAACCCAGAGATCCGCCGGTCGCGAAGTTGATTTTCGCCTGACCGTTCAAAGATTTCAGCGCATCGACGAGCGTCAAACCCTCCGCACGCAACTCCACATTGGCGTTGACCGGCCCGTCAAGCCAGACGCCCAGATGCGCCGCGTCGGTCATGCCGCTGATGTCCAGATTTTCGCCCGTCGCTCGCACGGTCCAGACCGGAATGGCGCCGGACAGATCGGCCTCGACATTGCCGCGCAAGGCGCCTTCGAACATTTCGAGCTCGGCAAAATTCGCGGTGACTTTGCCGCCATTGACATTCACCGCCGCTGCGGTCGCGCCCGCCCTGAAATCCCCGGCGGTCACGCGATAGGCTGACAAGCGCAAATCGGCTCTGAAGCACGGATTGATGGGCGATAGCGCAGCCCCTTCCGGCAGCCAGCCTGACAGATCGAGCGACCTGAAAGCGAGGTCGCCCTCAAGCTTCGGGCAAGCGTCGCTGGTGCTTATCGATATTGCTCCGTCAGCATCGTACCCATTTACGGAGATGGTGGCGCTGTCGAGAACGACGGCCTCGCTCGTCCAGTGCAATTCTCCATCGCCGGTTATAGGGCCGATCGTCTTCGGCAACGACCAGTCCAGATTAAACCACTGAGGCAGTTTGCTGGCGCTGCTGGCCGAGAGCTCAAGTTCGCCTTTCAGCGCGAGAGCTGGCTCGATATTCAGGCTGCCGGTAAAGCTGACATTCAATGGCTGACCGTTGATCTCTACGTCGAGCGGCGCAGTGACGATGTCGCCGGTTTTTGTCTTGCGACCCCGTCGCGCGCGAAAGCTGAGGGCCTCATCCTTCCAGACAATATTGCCTTTGGCGGCAAGTCGGCGACCGTTTCCGGAGCGATTAAAGCGTGCCGAGGAGGCCGCAAGCGGGAAAACCGCGCCATCGCGGGTGAACGATACGGTTTTGACGCGTATCGTCTCAAACGGAGTAGTTTCGAGCGTTTTGATGCCGTCCGCCACAATTTTCGCAAAATCCTGACCTTCGCCGAGGGGGCGCAGCGCGATTTTTGGAGCTTCGATCGTGAGTTCATCGAAGCGGCGCGTCCCTGCAATCAAATCCATCCAGTCTATGCTGGCCGTAATTTTTCCAGCGTGAACGGCGTCGATCGGGCCAAGATTTTTGACGCCGAGGATTTCCACGTCATTGGCTTCTATGGAGAGCGTCAGGTAGCTTTCGAGGCTTACGCGACCTTTGATCGTCACGTCGCCGCCGCTGAACTGCGCGAGCCGCGCGGCAAGGGTATCCCTCAACAGCGAGCCGTTGACATAAAACGGAGCCAGTGCAACCGCCGCAAAAACAAGCAACAGGATGACCGTCGCGCCTGCAAAAAACTTTCTGATTAGAGGTTTTGAACTCATGCCCGTCTGTTATGATTGCCCGGAGTTGAGGAAAGTCGCTGCAGCAAATAGCGCGTCGCCCTCTATTCGAGGTTATAGCCGCATCGCACCGTGACGCACAATGACTATGGTTGGGAATCTGGGTGGCGGCGATCGCCACCGTCTTGGAAAGGCAGATGTGTGACAAACCCCCTTTGGCGGCCTGCGCATCCGGAACTCACCGCCATGGCGAGGTTTGCGCGAGAACTCGGCATTTCGGGCGATGGTCCGCAGATGAGCAAGGAATTGCATCATTTCTCCGTGGAAAATGCTGATCGCTTCTGGTCGACGTTATGGGACTTTTGCGGCGTTATAGGCGATAAAGGCTCGGAACCCGTAATTCAAAATGCAAATTTGATGCCGGGGGCGGCGTTCTTTCCCGGAGCGTCCCTGAATTTCGCCGAAAACCTGCTGGCCCCGCGTCATGCGTCCGCCAAGGTCATTTTCTGGGGCGAAGACAAGGTCAAAACGACCCTGTCCCATGCAGAGTTATACGCTCAGGTCGCGGCAATCCGCCAGTTTCTCGTCAATGCTGGCGTTGGGCCGGGAGACCGGGTTGCGGCGATGCTTCCAAACATGCCGGAGGCCGTGGCGGGGATGCTGGCGGCGGCGTCGGTTGGCGCTGTCTGGTCTTCTTGTTCGCCAGACTTCGGCGTGCCGGGCGTGCTCGACCGGTTTGGCCAGATCGAGCCCAAGGCGTTCATCGTTTGCGACGGCTATTACTATGCCGGAAAAACCATCAATGTCGGGGAGAAGGCCGAGGCGATCGTGCGCGGCCTGCCGACGTTGCGGGCCAGCATCGTCGTCTCCTATATCGGCGAGGCCGAGGCCCTGGCGGCCCGGCTGCCCGCCGCCATGACGTGGCGCCAGGCGTTGACGACGCCCGCCCCTGCCGAAATTGCGTTCACGCGCCTGCCGTTTTCGCACCCTCTGTACATTCTTTACTCATCGGGCACGACCGGCGTTCCGAAATGCATCGTGCATTCGGCGGGCGGCATACTGTTGCAACACCTGAAGGAGCATCAACTCCATTCCGACCTGCGCGAAGGCGATCGGCTGTTCTATTTCTCCACCTGCGGCTGGATGATGTGGAACTGGCTCGTCTCCGGGCTGGCCAGCGGCGCAACGGTGCTGCTTTACGACGGCTCGCCCACACACCCCGACGCGAACATCCTATTCGATTACGCCGACGCCGAGGGCATGACGCATTTCGGCACGTCGGCCAAATATATCGACGCGCTGAAAAAGCAGGGGCTGCGCCCGCGCGACACCCACAGCCTTGCAAGTGTGCGCATGATCGCGTCGACGGGTTCCCCGCTCGTTCCTGAGTCGTTCGACTACGTTTATGAGAACATCAAGCCGGACGTGCATCTCGCCTCGGTTTCGGGCGGCACGGATATCTGCTCGTGCTTCGTCATCGGCAATCCGCTGCTGCCGGTGTGGCGTGGCGAAATTCAGGGGCCGGGCCTTGGCATGGCCGTGAATGTGGTGAACGAGGCGGGCGAGCCGATTGCATCCGGCAAGGGCGAACTGGTGTGCACCGCGCCGTTCCCCGCCATGCCCATCGGCTTCTGGAACGATCCGGACGGCATGAAATATCGCGGCGCCTATTTCGAGCGGTTCGACAATATCTGGCATCACGGCGATTTCGCCGAGTGGACGGAGCACGGCGGCATCGTCATCCACGGCCGTTCCGACGCCACGCTCAACCCCGGCGGCGTGCGCATCGGCACGGCGGAGATTTACCGGCAGGTGGAGCAGTTGCCCGAGGTTAAAGAGTCCATCGTCATCGGCCAGGATTGGGATAATGATGTGCGGGTCGTGCTGTTCGTCGTTCTGCGCGAGGGGCTGACGCTGGACGAGGCCATGCGCGCCAGCATCAAGCGTCGCATCCGCGAGGGCGCCTCGCCCCGCCACGTGCCCGCCGTCATCGTGCAGGTGCCCGACATCCCGCGCACCAAATCCGGCAAGATCACCGAGATCGCCGTGCGCGACATCATCTCCGGCCGCG
Organism: Alphaproteobacteria bacterium; assembly: GCA_041740655.1. GTDB lineage: Bacteria > Pseudomonadota > Alphaproteobacteria > Rhizobiales > Rhodomicrobiaceae > JAWXCE01. The sequence goes on along the minus strand of JBGSLP010000179.1, from coordinate 2,426 downwards.
AGGTGAAGAACAAGGAGGCCTTGGCGAACCCCGAAGCCCTCGACTATTTCCGCGCGCTGCCGGAGCTTCGCACTCAATAATTGATCTGGATCAAATCATTCGTTTATCCATGTCTGACTCGTAGCAGGATCGCTGCAGCATCATCAGCCCTTTTTGTCTGTATAGTTTTTTTATCCGATCTGACATGTGCCTCGAACTGCCGTAATTCATAGGCGATACCAACAAGCCCCTTTGCTTTAAGCAAAAACTCAGTTTCTGCCAGTTGATACATCTCGTATTTGTAAAAAATGCGCATAAAACCATCAGTAGCCAGCAAAATCAGATCATTAGCTGATAACTTTACTTTAGATTGAAATGCTTGTGATTGATCTGGCTCATCTACGCTGAAAATGCCATATCCCTCTTGCATATTCATTTTACCACGGTTTTTACGAAGCAAATCTATTGCTGCCACTAGCACGCCGCTATTAGTTTCTGCATTTGACCCACTATGAGAATTAATTAATTTAGTGACGCTGGCGTCCAATTCCTGCAGACGCCGTGTAACATTAGGCCCGCATAAGTCGTATGCTGGTTCTCCAGGCTTGACATGTACAAGCGAGCAGTCTCCAAGAGAGAATACCGAGGCACTTTCTCCATACAACCGCATAACAACGCCAGCGGCTGAGGGTTGCTCATACCGATTTACGATTTGCCTTCGTTGCTGAGCGAAGAATTCCTTTTTTATCGCCTCAACAACTTCACTAATACTGAAATTACCTGATACATCCCAGAGAGTTGGCTTGCCGAGGTGACGATTTAAAGCATCGGCAAACCACGCAGCGTCGCAGTCACCAGGCAGGATCTGACGGTCGACCAAATCAGTTGCTCCGTCGACTACCCATGCCGCATTCCGCGTCGCGCCAACACGATCAGCGTTAACTGCACCGCCGGAAATGCAAATGCTATCAACAAAATCTAAATAGTAGGTCATAGGCTATATATGTTCCACTTCTGGGGAATGCGGCCTCTAAACCGGCTAAAGGCCGAAGCAAGATAAAGCATACTCCCTACACCAAAGCTCCGAATTACGCCCCGTCTAAATTAAGCAACATCAGCCTGCCGCTCTAAAGCCAGCAAGTTGAAGTCCCGCGTCAAAAATTAAAAGAGTAATGCACCATACATAAACTCCTATTACCGCTGCGCCAAGTTGCGCATTGCCGGTTTTCCAAAAAGCTTCGGACCACGTTTCGTCCTTCTTGCGACGATGTCGCGTGTCTACGACACCAAGTCCAAAACCGTGCAATGCTATCCCAAATATATAAAACGGTAAGAACAGTATGCCCGATGCTAAAATATGTCGAACATCACTAAAAATAAATATTACTGAGGCAACAATTAGACCAGCTACAAGGCGATGAAATACGGGGCGCATTTGACGCTGCATGTAATCAGACCAAGTCTGATTTTTATAAACATCAGGTACGTTAGGGCCTCCACGTTCGAAACTTCCGCGCCATAAATTTACAAGAAAATAATAAAGAAAGACAGATAGTACTGGAGCGGCGGCGATCCCGAAAGAATTCATGTAATAATTTGGGTCTTCTCGGACGGATCCAGATGCTACACTCCCAGCAAAACCTACTAAGATTGCTATTAGGAATGAAAATAATGTGGTCGACAACTGGCTGCTTCGCCACATGTAGGTTGCAAAACGCATTAGAAGAATTGATAGAAGCACAAAAATGTGCCGCCAGTGGTCGCCTGGGTCGATTGAAACGGAGAGTAATCCCGAAAGAAACGCAAACAGCGGCGTCAAAAGCGGTTTAAGGATGTCGAAGATTGTGTTCAAAATTTCATTATATGTCCGAAGAATCGCTTCTAAGGGAACCGATAGGCCAAAATTCCAGCCATAACGAAGCAATTGAATCAGCGACAACGCCGCTACAACCGCCGCAGCAGCGTTCGACCCACGTGTGATCCCGGCGGCTGCGGTAAAACGGATAAGAAAGTCGCGCATCCCAATGATCCCTGTCCCCCAACAAGCTGACCCGTTTACCATGAATACAACTATGTCAATTATAGCATTTTTGATTTAAACGGGGCTGTAGATTCCGTTAGCTGACCTAGTCTTGATACGCCTGTGCGTTGCGCTTTAAGATATTCTAAGCGGCAGAAAGTTCGAAATGCTTGACGCCATCGCCCTCACCCGCGATCTCATCCGCTTCCGCACCATCAATCCGCCGGGGGATGAGCAGCCTTGCGCGGAGTTTCTGGGACGCATTCTGGAGGGCGCGGGGTTCGAGTGCCGCTACGTGCCGATGGGCGAGGACCGGGCGAACCTGATCGCGCGGATCGGCGGGAGCGCGGACAAACCGCCGCTCTGCTTCTCCGGGCACACCGATGTGGTGCCGCTCGGCGCCAAGCCGTGGACGGTCGAGCCGTTC
>JBGSLP010000178.1:0-3608 GCA_041740655.1 Alphaproteobacteria bacterium | reverse complement strand
TTTGCTGAGACCAACATTCCTGGATTGAAAGAATATGCTCGCAATTTTATTTTCTGAAAATTTCCGGAATTTTTTATTGTCAACAATCATTTCGATTGCAAAATCGGCTTCTGTTGGGAAAATTTCAATTTCAGATACATTCGCATTTTTACTGTAGGTTTTGTAAGGCACGGTATAGTTCCTCAATTTTCCGAATTATCGGTTCATAATCTTTTCTGCGATTTATTCAAATAACGCACAAATTCTCATGCACAAAAACTGGCAGAAATGAAAACTGTAAAATAAATACTATCGTTCTAATTTTTATGACTATCACTTCTATTGATTCACAGCCATACTTAAGCTAAACATATTCTAATAAAATTTGCGCATACTACCCTCGGAATATACTCATGCCGGCCCAACGCGACAGTTATCCAGACAATAATGACTTGTCTCCAAACGGGTCCGCTCTACCGGGCGTGACAGGTCGCGACCTCACGGTCGTCGGCCTCGGCGCTTCGGCTGGCGGCCTCGACGTTTTCAAGGCGCTTCTCGACGCGCTGCCGTCAGATACCGGCATGGCCTTTGTTTTCATTCAACATTTAGACCCTGTGCACGCCAGTTTGATGTCGGAGCTTCTGGCCAGTCATACCGACATGCCCGTTAACCCGGCGGACGATGGCGTATGGATCGAGGCCAATAGGGTTTACCTGATACCGCCCGGGGTTTCTCTCGCCGTCAAGGGCGGGCAACTGCATCTGTCCGAACCGAAAGAGAGGCATGGCGCGCGCAAGACGCTGGACTTCTTCTTCAACTCGCTTGCCGAGGATTGCCGGGAACTGGCGATCGGCGTCGTCCTGTCGGGCACGGGCACGGATGGCAGCCACGGTCTCAAGACGATCAAGGAAAACGGGGGCCTCGTCATCGTGCAGAAGCCGTCCGAGGCGGCGTTCGATGGCATGCCGCTGAGCGCGATCCAGACTGGCTGCGCCGATCTTGTGTTGCCGGTGGCCGACATTCCGGACGCTCTCATCCGCCATGTCAGGGGCGCTGGCCGCCGCCTTGCCGCGCCCGCCGAGGCGCACGACCTGGGCGAAACCAGCGAGCACGACCTGAGAGCGATCCTCGATCTCGTCCGAGCCAACACGCGGCAGGATTTCTCGCTCTACAAAAGTGGCACGATCACGCGCCGGATCGCGCGCCGCATGGCGATGGCCAACGTTACCAACGCGAGCCGTTACGTCGAGATGCTGAAGTCCAATTCCGCGGAACTCGATCAACTAGGCGAAGACCTTCTCATCCACGTAACCCATTTTTTCCGCGATACCGACGCGTTCGAGGCGCTTGCCGAAAGCGTCATCCCCGAACTGGTGGCGGCCCAGCCCGTCAATCAGCCGCTCCGTATCTGGGTGACGGGATGCAGCACGGGCGAAGAGGTCTATTCGCTGGCGATCCTGTTTCAGGAGGCCATCAGGGCGTCCAAACGGAACGTCAAACTCCAGGCATTCGCCTCGGATGTCGATGCGCAGGCCATCACATTCGCACGGGGCGGGGTGTATGGGCGCGATATCGAAGAACACGTTAACCCGGAGCGGTTGAGCCGCTTTTTCACGCGCGAGGGCAACGGTTACCGCGTTGCGCGCGACCTGCGGGAGACCATCGTCTTCACCGTGCAGGATCTGCTCGCCGACCCGCCCTTCTCGCGGCTCGATCTCATTTCCTGCCGGAATGTCCTGATTTATCTGCGACCCGCGGCGCAGCAGCAGATTTTATCGCTTTTTCATTTCGCACTGCGCGTCAATGGCGTGCTGGTTCTCGGGCGGTCGGAAACGGTTGGCAGTTTTTCCGACTGCTTCGAGCCAATGCATAAAAAGCAGCGTGTTTACCGCCACCTGAAGGCCAGCCGCGCGGGCGACGTCGATTTTGCCGGCGGCCGCTCGACCAAGCCACGCTTGCCCCCAATTCTCACAGGTGCCAGGCTACGGCCGCAGCGTGAAAGCCACGGCGACATGGCTCAGCGGCTGTTGATCGACGCCTACGCCCCTGCCTCCGTGCTGATTAACAAGCGGCATGAAGCGGTGTTTTTCTCAGGCGCGGTCGACCGATATCTCCAGATCACCAGCGGCGAAGTTCATCGCAATATCCTTGTGATGGCGCGGGAGGGTTTGCGGTCAAAGCTGCGGGCAGCGCTGGATGAGGCTCGCGAATCCGGGTTGCTCTCACTCAAGGTGGGGGGCAGCGTTCGCCGCGACGGGTTGGAAATTGGCGTCAAGGTTTCCGTACGGCCGGTGCCGTCGGAAGATTTGTTCCTGATCAGTTTCCTCGAAGAACCTGCGCGCCCGCCCCCGTCGCTGGACAAAGACCCGTCTCCGGAGGATGCGACCCATGTCCTCCAACTGGAGCGCGAACTGGAGTCGACGCGCAGCGACCTGAACGCGACCATTCGCGACCTCGAATTCGCGAACGAAGACCTGCGCACGCTCAACGAGGAAGCCCTCTCGGTCAACGAGGAGTTTCAGTCCACCAATGAGGAGCTTGAGACCTCGAAGGAGGAATTGCAGGCGCTGAACGAAGAACTGACGGCGCTAAACGCACAGCTGCACGAAACGCTGGAGCAGCAGCGCGCCACGTCCGCCGACTTGCAAAACATCCTCAACAGCGCCGACATCGCGACGGTTTTCCTCGATAGGGCGCTCAACATCCGGTTCTTCACGCCCGCGGCGAAATCGCTGTTCGGCGTCATCGGCGTGGATATCGGTCGCCCGCTCGTCGATCTGGCGCAGCGCTTCCATGACGACGCGCTGCTGACCGATGCGCTCACCGTATTGCAGACGCACACGCCGATCCGGCGCGAAATCGAAAGCGTTGACGGCAACTGGTACATGCGCGGCGCACTTCCTTATCGCGACGCAAGCGGCAACGTGGAAGGCGTCGTCATCACGTTCATGCGCGTGACCGAAATGAAAGCCGCCGAGCAGACCATCAAGGCCGCGCAGGCGGCGGCGGAGTCCGCCAATATGGCGAAGTCGCAGTTTCTGGCGGCGGCCAGTCACGATCTGCGCCAGCCGCTGCAAACCATCACCTTGTTGCAAACCATGCTCTTCAACGCCGCCGCGAATGACCGGGCGCGAAAGCTGGTCGAGCGGCTTGGCGGCACTGTGCGCTCGATGTCGGGCCTGCTCGACAAGCTTCTCGACATCAATCAGCTTGAGGCGGGCGTCGTGCGGCCGGTGCTCAGCAACTTCGCCATCCAGGATTTACTCAGCCAGGTGCAGGCCGAGTTCGACATCCACGCCCTGAATGAAGGCCTCTCGCTGCGCGTCGTCCCGTGCGGACTGACCGTGCGCACCGACTCACGTCTGCTGGAGCAAATCCTGCGCAACATGCTCTCGAACGCCACAAAATATACGGAGCGGGGAAAAGTGCTGCTCGGGTGCAGGCGGCGCGGCGACAGCCTGAGCATCGAGGTCTGGGATACCGGCGCCGGCATTCCGGAGAACCAGCTCGGCGCAATCTTCGACGAGTTTCACCAACTCGAAAATCCGTTCAAGAAACGCGTGAAGGGCCTTGGGCTTGGCCTTGCGATCGTTCGGCGACTGGCGGACCTTCTGGGGGCGCCGGTCACC
>JBGSLP010000177.1:0-6765 GCA_041740655.1 Alphaproteobacteria bacterium | reverse complement strand
GTGATGATCGCAAGGTTGACAATGAGCGCCATGATCGAGAATAGACCGAACAGGCCGTATGCTATGACGAGAAAGGCCGTTACGCCCGCAAAACCGATGATGCCCGCCAGTTTGCCAGCCGCGATGGAGTCCGCGCCAAGGCTTGGCCCGACAGTCCGCTCCTCCTGAATGACGAGGCTTGCGGGCAACGCGCCTGATTTTAGTTGAACGGAAAGTTCCCTGACCTGGTCGACGGTGAAATTGCCCGAAATCTGGCCGCTGCCGCCCAAAATTGGCTCTTCGATGTTCGGGGCGGAGATGACCTTGCCGTCCAGAACGATGGCGAAAGGCCGCCCGACATTGGCCTGCGTTACCTGCGCAAAGCTGCGGGCGCCTTTGGTGTCAAAGCGAAATGCGACCACCGGGCGGTTATCGCGCTGGTCGAAAGATGCGCTGGCGTCCACGAGATTTTCGCCGCCAACGATTACCTCGGTGCGCAGCAACTCTTTCACATCCGGATTATCGAGCGTCGGATAAAGCGCCGTGCCTTCGGGCAAGCGCGTCCGCGCCGCTTCCTCGGCCGTCATTCGCTGGTCGACAAGCTGGAATGTGAGGCGCGCCGGTTTGCCGATGATGCGCTTGAGTTGCTCGGGGTCGTTAAAGCCGGGCACCTGAACCAGAATGCGGTCGCGTCCCTGACGCTGAATGAGCGGCTCGGTCGTCCCGAGGCTGTCAATGCGTCCACGGATGGTTTCGATGGAGGCGTCCAGCGCCGCCGTCACGCGCTCCTGAAAGGCCAGATCGTTTGGCCTGAGCAGCACTGCATTCGTCCCCTCGGACGTCACATTGAGATCGAGATTGGAACCGCCGGTGAAGATCGAACTGGATGTTGGCTGCGCGACTTTTCTGAGCCGCGTGAGCGCTTTTTCCAAATCGGCGGGGTCGCGAAGCGTCGCCTTCACCGAGTCGCCGACGATGGTGAGGCCGGTGTAGGCGATACGGTCAGGGCGTGTAACCCCTGGCCCTTCGCCGCGCAGTTCGCGACGGGCGTCGCCTTCGATCGCCTTAAGCCATTCCTGACGCAGCTCGTTGACATCCATCTGCATCAGCAGATGACTGCCGCCCTGAAGATCGAGGCCAAGTGGAAACTGCTTTTGAGGCAGCCAACTGGGAAGTCCCTCAAGCGTCGACTTCGACACAAAATTCGGCGCTGTCAAAGCAAAGGACAGGAACGTCACAAGGAAAATTGTGACGATTTTCCACGGCGCGAAATACATCATGGCTTCAATAACTCATCCAAGGCCGGAAGGCCGCTAAGGCCAAAGACGGCCCCGCCTTTTGCTAAATCTCTTTTTCGTCGTCACGATCGTTGATCGGTTTCGACGCTGGCTTATCGTTGGTCATGCCGCTGGTGGTCGATGCGCCAACGCCGGGACGCACCGGCTTCTTGACGATAGCGGCTCCGCCCTTGCCGCGACGCTGGGCCGAGCCACGCGACGAGACTGGTCTGGACGACTGATTGACGGCGCGCAACGGCTCCGATTTCGCAGGCTTGCGGTCATCTTCCATGTCGGCGTTGACTTCATCAAACTCGTCGACGGCATCGTCCTCTTCCGCGACGTCTTCCTCTTCCTCTCGACGGCGCGATTCGCGGACCGGCTCTGTTTTGCTGCGAACGTCCGTGATCGTGCCCTTGACCAGACGAACGCGCACGCCTTCTGCAACTTCGACCTGCATTTCGGTGTCGCTGAGAACCTTGACGACCTTGCCGATAACGCCGCCCGCCGTCACGACCGTGTCGCCCCTCCGGACCGCCGCGATCATGGCGCGATGCTCCTTCAACCGATTCTGCTGCGGCCGGATGATCAGAAAATACATGATCGCGATGATGATGACGAATGGCAGAAACTGCACAAGCGCGCTGCCGCCCGGCGCGGCGTCGACCGCTTGCGCGAAAGCTGGAGTGATAAACATCGGACGTTCCTCTTGACGGCCCAGCCGGACGCAGGACTGCGCGGTGACGGCATGTGCGGCTTTATGATTTCAGCCGGACTATAACCAGCCCGGCGCGCGATGCAACTGACATTGTGGCGTAAATGGTTACCGGCGCGCGTTCCTGCAACGGCTCATATGACAAGGAATTTTCGACGCGCAACGGAGAGCTGGCCGCAGCGCTGTTCATCGCGGCGCTTGTTTGCTATCGATGGCGCGCTTGAGCAAGGATCGCTTCATGATGCAGGATACGCCGCCCCCCGATATGATCGCCGCGCTCGACCGCATCGCGTCGGCGCTGGAGCGGCTTGCCCCGCCGCCGCCGGTCAAGCCCGACTTCAGCGTCGCCGCTGGCTTTATCTGGATGGCGGAGCGGGGCGCATTCCAGCCCGTGGCGACCATATCGCGCGTGCCGCTGAAGCTGCTGAAGGGCGTCGACCATATGCGCGACGCGCTTTACGAAAACACGGAGCGTTTTGCCAAGGGCTTCCCAGCAAACAATGCGCTGCTGTGGGGCGCACGCGGTATGGGCAAATCATCGCTCGTAAAGGCCGTGCATGCGTCGGTTTCCGAGGCGACGGGTGCACTCAAACTCGTTGAAATCCACCGCGAGGACATCGCGACGCTACCCGCGTGCCTCGCCCATTTGCGCGCGGCGAGCGGCTTCCGCTTCATCCTGCTTTGCGACGACCTGTCGTTTGACGCGGGCGACAGCACATATAAATCGCTGAAGACGGTGCTCGATGGCGGCATCGAGGGGCGGCCCGAAAACGTGCTGTTCTACGCCACGTCCAACCGCCGGCACCTGCTGCCGCGCGACATGATGGACAACGAGCGCGGCACGGCCATCAACCCCGGCGAGGCGGTGGAGGAGAAGGTCTCGCTCTCCGACCGCTTCGGCTTGTGGATCGGCTTCCACAACTGCAGCCAGGCCGACTATCTGGAAATGGTGCGGGGCTACGCGGCGCATTTCGGGCTAAGAATGCCGCCCGCGCAGTTAGACGCCGAGGCGCTTGCGTGGTCCATGGGCCGAGGCGCCCGCTCCGGCCGCGTCGCGTGGCAATTCATCCAGGACGCCGCAGGCCGCGAGGGCGTCAGTTTGTCTTAAGCGAGCCGATTTCGACAATCGGTTCGCCAGCATCCAGCAATTTTACAGCATCGCTCCAAACCTTTGAGAAGAGGTCTTGCAACGAAACTGTTGTGACGTTTCCGCAGGTCAACCAAAGGAGCTGCGGCGGAGCACCCAAGCGGCTCACAAGCTCGACAAAATCGTAGTCTTTGCTAACAATCGTTGCTCCGGCTGCTTTCGCCGCAATAAAAATAGCAAGATCTTCGGCATCTCGCAATTGCAGGGTTTTAAGAGCAACCGCTTCGCATCCAAGGTCACTTTTTAACCAACTGCATAGCGACGGTGGCAGTTGCGCGTCTAGCCAGAAAACGCGCGCACTCATGCTTACGCCGCAACGCGAGGAATGTCGACACGGCGTGCGGCAAAACGCAATGTGGCTGCGATATCTTCCCGTTGTAAGTCTGGAAAATCCGCCAGTAGCTGCTCTGGCGTGACGCCTTCAGCAAGCATATCAAGAATATCGCTCACGCGAATGCGCATCCCGCGGATGCAGGGCCGCCCCCCGCACTGTCGGGAATTAAATGTGATTCGATCATCGATATTCATGAAGTGAAGTATCTTGGTTTCAGGCGGTCTTGGCAAGACCGCCCAGTTTTTATTTCCAAGTCTATGCAGCGCCGACCTACATATGACAACAAAAAAAACCGGGCGCTTGGGGGGAGCGCCCGGCTTCAGGGTGACCATGTCTGCGACACGTACGGGGGTTCGATGATTACTCCTTCGAGGCGGTGAAGAACTCCTCCGGGTTGACCGGCTTGGAGGCCTTGCGCAGCTCGAAATGCAGTTGCGGCTTGGATACGGTGCCCGTCGCGCCCGCCTTGGCGACGACCTGTCCGCGCTTGACGATCTCGCAGCGCTTGACCAGCACTTCGTCGTTGTGGGCGTAAGCGCTCACATAATCGCCGGCGTGCCGGATCAGGATCAGGTTGCCGAAGCCCGAGATTTCGGTGCCGACATACGCCACGACGCCATTTTCAGCCGCTTTCACCGGCGTGCCTTTTGGCACCGCATAGTTCACGCCGTCGTTGATGGTGCCGTCATCCTTCTTGCCGAATTTGGAGATCACGAGACCCTCCACCGGCTGGCGGAACGTATCCGAACTGCGCGGCTGCGGGTTGGCGAGAAGGTCCTCACAGTCGCTAGGGTCTTTTTCTGGCGCGGGCACGTCCAGCTTTTCCGGCTCTCTCGCGGCAACCTTCACAGGCTGCGCTGGAGAGACCCCGCCCTGAGGCGCGCGATCACTCAAACGCTTGCGCTCCCCCGACGGCCGCTCCACCCATGCGCCGCCAGCGTCGTTGCGGTTCTGGCCTGTAGTGTTAGTATCGCGAGGGCTGGCGCCGAACGTTTCGCGCGGCGATCCCTGCGGAGGAGCGGCATTGGCGTAGCGTGCGGGTCTGCCGGATTCATTTGACGAATAGCGCTCGCGTTGCGCGCCATTCCGGCTGCTGTAGGGCCGGCCGTTCGAGGCGCGGCGACCGCCCTCGTCCGGGATGAGAAGCACCTGGCCGGGGCGCAGCGTTGCGTTGGTGGCAAGTTTGTTGTGATGGGCGAGCGGCGCGGGGCCCATACCGTAGCGCGCGCCAATCGTGAAAAAGCTATCACCCGGTTTCACGGTGTACTGCTCTCCTCTTGGCGACATGCTGCGCACAGGCGCGCGCGAAGCGCTGTAAGCCGCGCCTGCGTCGTAGCTTGCGCCGTCGTAACCGCCATTGTCGCGGCCGCCGCCGTTGCGATATCCGCCACCCTGATAGCTTGAGCGGCGGTCATAAGAGCCGCCGTCGCTTCCTGATGGAATGATGATGGTTTCGCCAGCGCGAAGGGTTCGACCAACGAGATCGTTCGACTGCTCAAGTTCACGCACCGAAACGCCATACTGAAGTGCGAGGCCGTAAAGCGTGTCGCCCGGCGCAACGACGATTTCCTTGCCGCCGCCACGGGGGCCAGGTTCACCCTGGATATAGGCGCCGTCGCGCGGCTCCTCGCGATAGGGTGGAGCCTCGTAAGGCGGTTCCTCAGTCGGCCGGGCGTCATAGCCGCCCCTGCCGCCATATCCCTTGCCGCCATAGCCGCGATTGAGAGGGCTGTAGCCATCGGCTGTCCGGAAGCCGACGGGGCTTTTGTAGCCGCCGGGCGCGGGCGCACCCGGAGCGCCGTTATCGTCCGCGTCGTAAGCGCCGCCGAGCGGGGGCAAAGTTTCGCGCGTCACATCGGACGGCGCGTAACTGCGGGAGTAGCCAGCACTGGCGGCTCCGTTGTCGTAATCGGAATAACTGGCATTGCGCGGCAGCGATCCTGTCGAGGCGTTGGTATATCCGCCATCGAAGCCGTAACCGTCAAACCGCGCGCTTTGTGAACTACAACCTGCGAGGCCGCCAAGGGCCAGGACACTCATAACTCCGGCGGCGCGCTTGATGGCGCACGCCTTGAAACTGAACGCAACTGAACGCATTTCCCGCACCCTCTACTCAACTAGGGTTCATTTATGGGCGCGGAAGAGTAAACAATTGTTTAAGAATTGGCTGCGAAGGGATTTTTTTAACCCTGCCGGTTCACTTTAACCGGGCCTCCGATGATTGCCGACCGGGCCTGCAAGCGTTGGTGCGGTTAACGGCCAAGGCTGGCGCGCAGTTTGCGGCAGGTTTCAAAATGCGTCAGGTTGAGATTGAGCGGCGTGACGGAGATGAACCCGTTCTTGATCGCCCACAAGTCCGTGCCCTCCTCGAACCGGGCTGCGCGGGAATTGAAGCCGAGCCAATAATACGGGTTGCCGCGCGTGTCTAGCCTGTCCTCAATGCGCACGAAATCCTGGTCGCGCCGCCCTTGCGTCGTAACCTCCACGCCCGCCACGTCGCCCGCATCGCGGTCGGGGAAATTGACATTGAGCAAGATATGCTCATCCCAGTCCGTGGCGAGCAACCGGCGGATCAGGTCGGTCCCGAGCTGCATCGGCGTCTGCCAGCGCGGCTCATGCGGTTCATCCCAGTTGATGGCAAGACTGAGAGCGATGGAGCGGACGCCCAGCAGCGTGCCCTCGATGGCGCCCGCGATCGTGCCGGAATAGGTCACGTCGTCCGACAGGTTCGCGCCGCGATTGACGCCGGAGAGCACCAGATCGGGCGCCTTGTCGGCCAGCACCTGCCGCACGGCCATGATGACGCAGTCCGTCGGTGTGCCCTTCACCGCGAACACGCGATCCTTGAGGCGGCGCAGGCGCAGCGGCTCCTTCAGCGTGAGGGAATGCGCGGCGCCGGACTGGTCGGTCTCGGGCGCGACCACCCACACGTCGTCCGACAGCTCGGATGCGATATGCACCAGCGCGTCGAGCCCCGCCGCCTCGATCCCGTCGTCGTTGGTGACCAGAATGCGCATGCGTGCTCCCTACCCCGCCGCCTTCATTTCGCGCACCGCCTGCGCCAGAATCGAAACGGCAGCTATGAGATTGATCGAGGCAATCAACAGTCCGGCGACGATATCGGGCCACGCGCTCGCTGTCACGGCGATCAGCACGGCCGCGATGATGGTCGTCACGTTGAGGATGGCGTCATTGCGCGTGGAAAGCCAGATCGCGCGCATGCCCGCGTCGCCGGTGCGCCAGTTCATGAGCCGCCGCGCGCAGTAGAGATTGACGGCAAGCGCCAGAAGCGCAGTCGCCCCGAGCGGCGCCG
>JBGSLP010000176.1:0-1797 GCA_041740655.1 Alphaproteobacteria bacterium | reverse complement strand
TCGAAATCACGCGGCAAGCGTTAGTCGTGTCCGCGTTGCGCGACTTGGTCAGGCTGGGGGATCGCGCGCCCATATCGTCCTACGGCGGCGGCGGTTTCCGCCTCGGCGACGCCCGGCATGAAGGCTCCATCCTCATTCTTGCAACGGGCGTTTACGGCTGGCCCACGCCGGACATCGAAAGCCAGGCCGCTGACCTGCTGGCGTTGATCCGCGCCGACGCTCCGGCTGATTTTCTCCTCCTCGGCACCGGCGGCGCCCAGATTTTCCCATCCCCCGCAACGCGCGAGGCGTTCGATCTGGCCAGCGTCGGCCTTGAGCCGATGGCGACCGGCCCCGCATGCCGCACGTATAACATCCTGCTCGCCGAACAACGCCATTTCGCCGCCGGTTTCATCGCGATATAGAGGTCGCGGGCATCATTTCGAGATTCGGGGCACTGGGTGACGGACCAACCCGTCGACGATACGGCGGTCGCGCAGGCGCTGGTGAGGCGCTACGATCGGGATCGCTACTGGTCGGCGCTTTTCGCGCCCGTGCAGTTGCGCGGCGACCTGATGACTCTCTACGCCTTCAATGTAGAACTCTCCCGCGTGCCCGAGCAGGTGAACGAGGCGATGTTCGGCGAGGTGCGGCTGCAATGGTGGCGCGACGCGCTCGATCTCTCGACCGGCGGCGAGAAAACTGGGCACCCGATAGCCGATGCGCTCGCCCAAACGCGGTTAGCTCACCGGTTACCTGTCGGCGTGCTCAATGACATGATCGACGCGCGCATGTTCGATCTCAGCCCCGAATTCATGCCCGACATGCCGGCACTACGCGATTATCTCGGCCGCACCGCAGGCGCCGTGTTCAAGCTCGCATGCCGCATCACCGGCGCTCCGGAGGACCGGACGACGAAAGCTTGTGAGTCTGCAGCAATGGCTTACGGAATCACCGGTCTCATGCGGGCGCTGCCATATCACGCCGCGCGCGGGAGGCTGTTTCTGCCCGCCGAGCATTTTGCCGCCAACGACATTGATCCTTATGCGCTGTTGCGCGGAGACGCCGCCCCCCAGCTTGACCGCGCGCTGACAAATCTCCGCCTGAGCGTGCGGCGTCATCTGGCCGCGTTCCGCGAGGAGGCCGCCAACCTGCCACCCGAGACGCGCCCCGCGTTCCTGCCACTCGTGCTCATCGAGCCATATCTCGACGCGCTGGCGCGCCACGGCCATCGCCCGCTTCAGGATATTGCGGATTTGAACCCCGCCGCGCGTTTCTGGCGCATCGCCAAGGCGTACTACACCGGCGTCATATAAAAGTCCGCCTTGCGGTGGATAGCCGCTGAATTGCATGGGGATTGATATGACGAGCACAGAGATCACTGCGAATTCCGACCCAATCTGGACCCGCATTTTCGGCGGTCTGACTGACACGCTTCTTCGCTTCCCTGTCCCCGTCATGCTCGTAGCGTTGCTAACGCTCTTCAATCTTTATTGGCTGCCCGGTACAGGTTATGGCCGCCTCGATCCGATTGTTTTGCCCGTTAACGCCGCGCTCACATTGTCGATAGGTTGGTGCCTGGCGCTCGCGCTGTGGTCAGAGGCGTCCGGACAGCGTATTTTCGCTTTGGCGCTGCAAATCGCCGGGGCCGCACTCTTTCTCTGGCTTTGGGATGTCGTTGCGGTCGCGTCGCTCGGCCAGGTAGCGCGCGGCGTTTACGCGGAGGCGGAGTTTGCGGCGCGGCTTGGTGCGCTCTCCTTCAATTCCGGACTGTTGCTGGCGGGCTTGGCGATCGCCATTGGCCTTGCGCCATATCTC
>JBGSLP010000175.1:0-4490 GCA_041740655.1 Alphaproteobacteria bacterium | reverse complement strand
GCACGGGCGATGGCGACGCGCTGCTGCTGGCCGCCGGAGAGCGTGTCGGCGCGCTGATCGGTTTGCGCCTCTAACCCAACGGCGGTCAACGCCGCGCGCGCCCTGTCAATATCATCACGGGAAAATACGTTCGAGGCCACGCGCCAGCACGAGGCGGCGCCCAGCCGTCCCGCGAGAACATTGGCTAGCGCCGAGCGGCGTCGGATGAGATTGAACTGTTGGAAGACAACACCGATTTCCCGCCGCGCCTGCTGTAAAGCCCCGCCTGATAGGTTGTGGAATGCTTTGCCGCCCAACTCGATTTCGCCCGCGTCTGGCTCGGTGAGGCGCGTCAGGCAGCGAAACAGCGTCGTCTTGCCGGAGCCGCTCGCGCCCAGCACAGCCACGAATTCTCCCGGCGCTAGCGATAGGGAAGCGCTCTGCAAAGCTGCCGCATCCCCGAATTTTTTCGACAGCCCGCGCGCGCTCAGCACCTCGCTCATGACAGCCTCCGCCGCAGCCACGCGCTGAACGTATCGATGCTCGTCACCATCACGAGGATAATGAGGATGATGGTCAGCACGCGGTCGAACGCCAGCAGGTCGATGCTGTTTTTAAGCTCCTGCCCAACGCCGCCCGCGCCGACAATGCCAAGCACAGTCGAGGCGCGCACGTTGAACTCCCACATATAAAGCAATATCGAGGCCAGCGTTGGCAGCACGTCCGGCAGCAGTGCGTAAGTGATAACCTTGAACCGGCTGGCCCCGCTCATCACGGCGGCCTCCAATGGCCCGGGCTCTGCGCTCTCGATCGCTTCCGACCACAGCTTGGCGAGCGACCCCGCGGTGTGAAGCGCCACGCCAAGCACTCCCGCAAACGGCCCTAGCCCCACCGCCGCCACGAATATGAGGGCGAAAACGAAGCTGTCGATGCCGCGCAGCGCGTTGAGCAGCCATCGCGCCGGATAATACATCCATCCGCCCGCTGACGTGTTGCGCGCCGCAAAGAAGCACAACGGTGCGGCAATCATCGCGCCGAACGACGTGCCGACGGTCGCAATGGCGACGGTTTCCGCCGCACGCAGCAGGAGGTCGTTCAAATCGCTCAGGTCCGGCGGCCAAGCGCGGGCGAGCCAGTTCGCCAGCCGCGGAAGGCCGTCGACCAGCTTGCTCGCGCTGACGCCGGAAATGTTCAGGAACAGCGCATAAACAGCAGCGCCAATCAGGAGGAGCGCGATGAACCGCAATCTCCCCCACGGGAGCGGCGCTTTCAGCCGTTCACTGGCGCGCTTCTCCGTCATTATTTCTGTTTGATCTTGCCAACTGCGATGCCGGCATCCTCGATCAGCTTGTACCTGGCGTGGCTGCCGTCAACCCAGCCCGTGTAACGCGGCGGCATGATGGTTTTCGCTTCGTCCTCAGTGATGGCGGTGACGATGCTTTTTATCTGCGCCGTCAGAGCGGGGTCAAATCCCTTGCGCACCACGAGCGGATCGTTTGGCAGCGGCTCGGACTTCCAGACGATCTTGATCTGCTCCGCCTTGATCGCCCCGCGCGCGACAAGCACGTTGATGTTGCGGTCGAAATCGCTCGCGAGATCGACCTGATCGTTGATGACGGAAATCGCCTGCGCTGCGTGGCTGGCGCCATCGCGATACTGGAAGTATTGTTTGGGGTCGATGCCGTTCGACTTGAACCAGAATGTTGGGATCAGCCAGCCTGAGGTGGAGCCGACATCGGCCAGCGACAGGCGCAAACCCTTCGCGTCATCCGGCCATTTCTCCACTTTCGCGTCGGCGCGCGCCATGATGATCGAATGATAGGTTGGTTTGCCGTCATACTTCACGGTGGCGATGGCTTCTGCGCCGCCTTCATTGTTGGCGAGCACATAACCCCACGGCCCCATCCACGCAACATCCACCTGACCAGTCGCCAGTGCAACTGCGATGCCGGCCCAGTCGGTGGTCACGACAAGCTCGTATTCGCGACCGAGCTTATCGGCGATATGTTTGAAGAACGGCTCGTAAGCCTTGCGCGTGTCGCCGGCGGTTGGCTGGAAGGGCCCGACGGCAAAGCGCAACTTTTCCGCCGCGGTCGCGGATTGCGCGGTTAGCGTCTGCCCAAGCATGAAAATTCCGGCGGCGAGCAGAGTCATTCTGCGGAGTGTGCGGCCCATACATTACATCCTTTAATATCGGTTCTGTTCCCGGCCTATGGCTTTCGGCAAAATGCCCCCCGCTCGTTACAGCCATGGCTGCGATAAGTTACAGGATGGGGTTTTAATCGACCTTATTCTCGCGATGCGCGGCGCTCCGCCGCATAGCTCTCGCTCCGCATCTCCATCAGGCGGGAGGCGGTGCGCTCGAAGTGATCCGCCCCGTCGCCGGTTGGATAGAGCGCGTCCGGCTCGGCTTCCGCCGACATCGCCAGCCCGGTTCGCTGATCATAGAGCGTATCGATGAAGCTTATGAAACGCCGCGCGTGATTGCGCCTGTCCGGCGTCATGACCGGCACGCCATCGACAAAAATCATGTGATAGGCATGGGCCAGCGCGAGATAGTCGCCAGCGCCAAGAGGCTGCTCGAACAGGTCTGCGAACGTAAACCGCGCAACGCCCATCGCGGCCTGCGGCACGGTCAGCACGCGCCCCTTCACGCCAATCGTTGCGACATCGCCGCGCGGCCTGCCGGTAAGCTTTAGCCATAGCTGATCCATCGACGCGGACGAGGCGCTGTCGAGCGGCGTGAAATAAAGGGGCGATCCGCGCAACTTTTCCTGGCGGTAATCTTTCGCCGACTCGAGCGCCAGAACCTCCATCTTCTCCTCGATGAGATCGATGAAGGGTTTGAACAGCGGGCGATTGAGGCCGTCCTTGTAAAGCTCATTCGGATGGGCGTTCGACGTGGAGACCATCACGACGCCATGCTCGAAAAGCGCCGTGAACAGACGACCGAGGATCATGGCGTCCGCTATGTTGGTGACGAAAAGCTCGTCAAAACACAACAATCCAGCTTCTGAAGCCAGCGCGTCGGCGACCTTCTGCAACGGTTCCCCGTCCTCGCTCGCCCGCGCCGTCGCGATCCGTTCGTGCACATCCGCCATGAACTCATGAAAATGCGACCGGCGCTTTCTCTCGAATGGCGCAGTGGCGAAAAACAGATCCATGACCATCGTCTTGCCGCGCCCGACGCCGCCATAAAGATACAGCCCGCGCGGCACCTCGCCCCGTTTGCGGGTGAAAAACGAAAAAAAGTCGGTCTTGGCGGGGGGCGTATAGCTGCTCAGGCGATTGGCGAGTATTTGCAGCTTTTCGACAGCCAGCGCCTGCGCCGGATCGCTCGCGATGACGCCAGCCTCGATCATCGACCGATAGCGCGTGAGCAGGCTTTCTGACATGCGCGCTTACACCGCCGGGTTCATTTTAAGGATCGTGTAGTTTAGCAGCCGGGCGTAGCTCACCCAGATAAGATACGGGATGAACAGCAGCGACGCGCGCTGGTCAACCGGCCATGCGAAGATCATGAACAGCACGATGAGCGCCCACATCGCCAGCAGCACGAGCATGGCCTGGCCGAGGTCGTTCTTGCCGAAAAAAATGTACGACCAGACAGCGTTGGGGATGAGTTGCGCAACCCAGATGGCGAGCGCGAGATTGGCGCCTGGCCCGCCCTTTTCCCACACCAGATATCCGGCGATGGCGATCATCAGGTAAAGCACGCTCCACGCGATGGGGAATAACCAGTTCGGCGGCGTAAACCACGGCTTGGCGAGCGCGCGATACCAGTCGTTTGCGCCCCATTGCCCGCCAAAAAAAGCGGCGGCTGCGACCATGCCGAAGAAGATGGCGAACGTAGCCGCGTCGGAAAATGTGAAGCTCATGTCGTTCCCCGGTGGCGCTAGACTGGGCGGCGGGCGATCAGCCGTGTGACGGCCCCGCGCCCTTTGTGGCGATGCCCTTCGTCGAGGTCAACGACGCATTCCTCAAGAAGTTCGATTTGAGCGCTGGAAAAGTCCGCACACAGCTTTTCGGCGGAAAAAAGCATGTCGGCGGTTTTCGGTCCGCCGGACTGCTCGGTTTTCTGCATCTCAAGCTGCCCGGGGTTGAACGCCTCAAGAATGAACAGGCCGCCGGGCTTGAGCGCCGCCAGCATCGCATGATGCATGCGGGCGCGGTCGGCATCGAAGAAATGCAGGTAAATGGAGGCGACGAGATCGTAAGCCTCGCGCGGCCAGTCCCAACTGTGGAGGTCGGCTTGAATTGCGTTGACCGTCACGCCGCGCTCGGCCGCAAGCGCCTGCGCTTTCGCAACACCTATCGGCGAAATATCGACGGTGTCGACAATCAGTCCCTGCTCGGCGAGCCACACGCCATTGCGGCCTTGTCCATCGCCAGGAACGAGTGCGCGCATGCCGGGCCTGAACCGGCTTCGCTGCGCCGCAAGGAACTCGTTGGGTCCCGCTCCGAAAGCCATGGACTCGCCGGAATAGCGCTTGTCCCAGAATGCGATGGTG
>JBGSLP010000174.1:0-2637 GCA_041740655.1 Alphaproteobacteria bacterium | reverse complement strand
GCATGATGCGCGGTCATCACCAGCCCCCCGGCGCCAAAGGCCGCAGCTGACCGCAGGATCGCGCCCACATTATGCGGATCGGTGATCTGATCGAGAACGAGAACGATGCGCGCATCGCTCAGGTCGCTCACATCCAGCGCGGGCAGCGGCCCTGCCTCGATCAGCAAGCCCTGGTGTACGGCCCCTTCTCCCAGCATGCGATCAAGCTCGCGCGGCGCCACGATGGCTGGCTCAAGCTTTCTGCGCGCAAGCAACACAGCGATCCGGTTGGCGGCGTTGGCAGTCGCGGTCACGCGAAGGATCGGGCGCTCCAAGTTCGCAAGCGCCGCCTCCACCGCGTGCGAACCGTAAATCTGCACATTGTCGCTGGCGCGTCGCTCCCGGCCCCGCCGATTTTTCTGGTTTTGGTCGAAGGGCATGGCGGCGTGCTTTCGGTTGATGGCGAGCGCAATGCCTACAGCGTCCGGCGGCGCGGCGCTATCTGCAATAGCGGCTCAAAACCAGTTGACAATGAGGGCCCGGCTTCCGATAACTCATGCCTTCCAATCGCGCTAACGGCGCGCTGTCCATTGCGTAATCTCGCGCGCGGCGGACCGTTGGAATCCCGGACAGGTGCCCGAGTGGCTAAAGGGGGCAGACTGTAAATCTGCTGGCGAGAGCCTACGTTGGTTCGAATCCAACCCTGTCCACCATTCTCTTTGCCGTGGCAGACTTAGTTTGGTGTGAAGTAGAAGCGGTCCAGCGCCCACAAGCTGGCGGCAACCATTAGCGCGATGACGGCGACCGTATATCGGAAACTGATCGAATAGATCGACAAGAAGATCGTCACCAGAACTAGAAAAATCAGAGTCGCCCAGATGACAAGTTCAGTGTGATTGTTGAGATAATAACTGAACTGGTCGACCAACTCCTGATAACTCATTTAAAATCCAATCTTTTCCTGGTTACGGCTCGTGGGTTGTAGCTAACCTCTGGGGGATGGCTGCGGGGCGTCGGAGTCGTCACCGGGCGCGCGCTCTGGCAGATCGGCTGGCTGCTCCGGTTCGCCGCCTGCGGGCGCGCCTTTGGACTTCACGGCGGCGGTGCGGCTCGCTTCGGCCTCCTCCTTCAGCTTTATCTCAGAGTTCGCAATCTCCTGCATCGAATATTCGCCCGCGTTGCACGAGCACCCTTTCACGAACTGTTTCCGGTTGCGGAAGGCGTAAGGCATTTGCGCATATGGCGCGCCGTTCATGGACACCATCTGCTCCACTTCCTCACCGGGGTTGCGATAGACGAACAACTCCGCGGGCGCGGCGCATTGCGATTTGCACTTGTCCTCGTCCTCTCGGAATTTGCTCTGCAACGTCGAGTAACTGATGGGGAAGTAATAGCCGTCGCAGGTGCGCACGCACATGGTGCGATAGGTGCCGAAAGGCGCGTTTCCTTGGGGATAGTTCGTGTATTGGTCGTTATTCACAGGCGCGCTGTCTTCGTCATCCCAGAGGGAGAAAAACGAATTCTCCCGCTGCCGCGACGCATACTGCCGTTGATAGCTTTCTCCGCAGCGATTTTTTGCAA
Source organism: Alphaproteobacteria bacterium (assembly GCA_041740655.1). Lineage (GTDB taxonomy): Bacteria > Pseudomonadota > Alphaproteobacteria > Rhizobiales > Rhodomicrobiaceae > JAWXCE01. The sequence continues at coordinate 1,077 of JBGSLP010000174.1, read as the reverse complement.
GCTCGGCAATCAGTCCATCCTGCTGCTGACGCCGCGATCCGGAGCGCCCCACGCTATCACGCTGCTCGCGAAGGTCCGTGATGCGGCGCCGGGCGTCCTCGATTTGACGGTTGAGTTCGAGGCATCGCGGCGTGCGGCGCAGGGAGCGGCCGAAAATGAACATGTCCTCATAGCAGTTGGCGCGCTCCGCATCATACTGGGAGCGCTTCAGCAGCCGGTCGAAATTTCGGATTTCCTCGTCGAGGCGCGGAAGCTGATCCTGAGCGCTGGAGCTGCGCGTCCAGTCGCTCGCAAGCTGCTGTTCGAGATAGCGGCATCGCATCTCCCGCGGCGAGTACCCCTGCTGGCCACGCCCCTGCTCATAGCCCTGCTGGCCGCGAGGCGCATATTCATCATAGTAACCGCCCTGAGTATTGCCCGCATTGGGCGCAAAACAGGCGACGATTGCCAGCGCGGCGAGCTTTGCGTAACGCCGTGCGGCGCCTGCGATGAGGGGTGTGCGATGTCGAGTCATGTCATTTTTCCTGGTGACTTAAACGCGATAACGCCATGCCAAACTGGCGGAATTATGAGACCTTGGCCGCGCAAGGTCAACCACTGGAGTGCGCGGCCCCACAGGCCCCTTGATGTCCGGAAAATCTTGCATCTATACTAGGCAAATCCATAACAGGCGGGGACAAGCATGGGCAGCCTCACTCACATTCTCGAACGCAACGCACAGTGGTCGCGCGAGCGCACGGAGGCTGATCCGGAGTTTTTCTCGCGTCTTGCGGCCCTGCAGTCGCCGGAAATGTTGTGGATCGGCTGCTCCGACAGCCGGGTGCCCGCCAACCAGGTCGCCGGATTGCAACCGGGCGAAGTGTTCGTACACCGCAACGTCGCCAACCTCGTTTACACCGCCGACATCAACTGCATGACCGTGGTGCAGTACGCCGTGGAATCGCTGAAGGTGAAGCATATCATCGTCTGCGGCCATTACGGCTGCGGAGGCGTACGCGCGGCGCTGACCGGCGAAGGTTACGGCCTCATCGACCACTGGCTGGAGCCGGTGAAGGACCTCGCCCGCATGCACAGGGC
>JBGSLP010000173.1:0-3174 GCA_041740655.1 Alphaproteobacteria bacterium | reverse complement strand
CTCGTTGGACAGACCCGCGATCGCGAAGCTGAAATCGCGCGGAATTATAGCCGCCTCATCTCGGCGCAACGCGGCGACGCTGGCGTCCTGACGGTCGAGGTAAACCGCGTAACGCGCATCGATCTCCAGCGCTGCGGCGATACCGGGGTCAATGCCATCGAGCTCAGGCCAAATCATGCCGAGCCGCGCTAGCGTCATGTCCGGGAATGCGAGCAGCTCATAGGCGGTGCGACGGCGACCGTCCTTGTTGAGGTTCAGACCATGGCGGGCGCCTTCCGCAGGCGTGAGCGTAAGCGAGCGGAGCAATTCCGCGCCTGCAAGGCGGGCCGAATGCTTGGCGCCGAACGCGCGCGTCCGCTCTCCCCCAACGCATCCGATATCCTGCCCAAGCGCGGTGAGCCGCTCGTCGGCATTATCCGCGCGGAGCTTCAGGCGGTATTCCGCGCGGCTGGTGAACATGCGATACGGCTCGGAAACGCCGCGTGTGACGAGATCGTCCACCATGACTCCGAGATAGGCGTCAGCCCGCGAGATGACGAAATCGCGCTGCCCGCCGCCTGCCCGCAAGGCCGCATTGACGCCCGCGATAAGACCTTGGCCCGCCGCCTCCTCATACCCCGTGGTGCCGTTGATCTGACCGGCGAGAAACAGGCCCGGCAACCGCTTGGTTTCGAGCGTCGGCGTCAACTCGCGCGGATCGACGTAATCATATTCGATGGCGTAGCCGCAGCGCTTGATGACCGCATTTTCAAGCCCGGGGATTGTCGCGATGAAGGCGCGCTGCACATCCTCGGGCAATGAGGTCGAGATGCCGTTCGGATAGATGGTGTCGTCGTCGAGGCCCTCCGGCTCAAGGAATATCTGGTGCGCCTGACGATCGCGGAAGCGCACGACCTTATCCTCGATGGACGGGCAGTAGCGCGGGCCGGTTCCCGTAATCTGGCCGGAATACATCGGTGAGCGCTCTAGGTTGGCCGCGATCAGCCGATGCGTTTCATCGGTGGTATAGGTGATGTGACAAGGAATTTGCCGTGTCTCGATCCGGTCGGTCATGAACGAGAATGGCACGGGCGGGTCGTCGCCGGGCTGCTGCTCAAGCCGCTCCCATGCAATCGTGCGACCATCGAGGCGCGCTGGCGTTCCGGTCTTGAGCCGCCCCATCTGCAATCCGAGAGCATAGAGGCGGTCGGCAAGCCCTATTGATGGGGCCTCGTCGATGCGACCCGCCGCAATCCGAGCTTCGCCGATGTGTATGACGCCCTTCAGGAACGTGCCCGTCGTGACAACGACTGCGGCGGCTCGATACTCCGCGCCATCCTGCGTGATGACGCCCGCTACGCGACCGTCAACGACGATCAAATCTTCCACAGGCTTCGGGATCACTTCCAGTCCATGGATGGCAGACACCGCCGCCTGCATTTCCTGGCGATAGAGCTTCCGGTCGGCCTGAGCACGCGGCCCCTGAACTGCTGCGCCCTTCGATTTGTTGAGCATGCGGAACTGGATGCCCGCTTTATCGATGACGCGGCCCATAAGGCCGTCGAGCGCATCGACCTCGCGGACGAGATGGCCCTTCCCCAGACCACCGATGGCGGGGTTGCACGACATCTCGCCAATGGTTTCGAAGCGATGGGTCACGAGCGCCGTGTGAGCGCCCATGCGTGCAGAAGCGGCGGCCGCCTCACACCCGGCGTGCCCACCACCTATAACAATGACGTCAAATTTCTTATTCATGCCGCTGCAAGCCCTTCTGAGTTGCGTGAAGATAGTCTTCACGCTGGCTTGCGTCAAAGGTCACTGCTTATTAGCGGACTTTTTCTCAGATTTGTCGTCTGCCTTTTTCGGCAACTTCGAGCGCTTTACGGAGGCCATCCGGTCCAACTTTTCCTCGCTCATGGACTCGTACATTTCCTTAGAGGCGCCCTCGAGGTCGGACACGTCTCCCTCTCCACGCTTGGCGGCAAGCGCCGCGCCCGCCGCCATCTGCTGCTTCTTCGATTTGGCGGGCATATCAGTCAGCGAACCCATGCGCAATTGGCAGCCGAAGTTTCCGAGGCGCCGCAACACCGCGCAATTTGCGCTGATTGAACGGGGTTCTGATATTTTCAGCAGCGCAGGAGATTTGGCTGAACTTGTTGCCGCCGCCGTGGGACAAGAGATAGTCGCGAACCGATTTTGTTTTGAATGTCTGGTTGGTAAGCATCTGCATCTCCTTGTTATCGCTCAAGGAAACTGGCGACTCGGGATTTGGTTCCGTGGTAAGCGGCGCGTTATTTGCCGATGCAGAATCGGGAGAAAATCTGGTCGAGTACGTGCTCCACATCCACCCGACCCGTAAGCCGACCAAGCGCGAAAGCGGCGATGCGCAAATCCTCCGCACGCATCTCCATCTCGGAGGCGTCGCCGCGTAGAAACGCGTCCAATGCTTCATGCGCAGCGTGCAACGCCTCCCGGTGCCGCGCCCTCGTAATGACAGCGTCCTCTGCCCCGCCCGCAAACTCGGCCGCTTCGCTCGTAAGCCGCCCGATGAGTTTCTCCAGGCCTTCGCCCGTTACGACAGAAAAGCCCAGAGGAAGGGGCGTAGGCGCCAGGTCAATCTTGGAGTGCGCTTTGATGACGGACGCTTTTGAATGAGCGATATCGGCGGGCGGCGGCAACGGCGCGCTGGCTTCAGTAAGCCAGACGACCACATCCGCCTCGGACGCGGCGGTCAAAGCACGCCTTATGCCCTCCTTTTCAATCGCTCCGGCCGCATCGCGCATGCCCGCCGTGTCGGAGACAATGGCAGCATAGCCGCCCAGATTGAGCCGCACCTCGATCACATCGCGGGTTGTGCCCGCCTCCTCCGAAACGATCGCGGCGTCGCGTCCAGCGAGCGCATTGAGCAAACTCGACTTGCCCGCGTTCGGCGGCCCCGCAATCACGATGCGCAGCCCATCGCGCAAAATCTCCCCTCGACGGCCGTCCGACAGATGGCGCCCGATCTTGCTTTTGAGGTCGATGATGATTGGACGCGCGGTAGCGAACGCGGTCGCCGGGATATCCGCCTCGTCCGAAAAATCGATGGCGGCCTCAACGGCGGCCATGGCGCTGATGATCTCGCCGCGCCAGCCCTCAAACAGCGCACGCAGCGCTCCCGACGACTGCCGCAACGCCTGCGCACGCTGCGCCTCG
>JBGSLP010000172.1:0-1996 GCA_041740655.1 Alphaproteobacteria bacterium | reverse complement strand
GCACCTTCGCATGGATCATGAAATGCCGACGTCTCGCGCGCGACTACGAGCAACTCACCTGCGTCGCCGAAACACTCATCACCATCGCGGCTTCCGCAACCCTCGTCAGGCGATGGCCGTGATCCTTCTCAAACACGCTCTGAAGCGTTGACGATGTTTTTTTGCGTGACCGCTTCTCAAGATGAGCAATCGTGGTATGTCGCGCCGCAGCAGGGTAGTTTGCATCCAAGCACAAAGGAAATGTTGAATGCGGATTGTGATGGTAGGAACGGGCTACGTCGGGCTTGTCACGGGAGTATGTTTCTCGGATTTTGGCCACGACGTCGTCTGCGTTGACAAGGCTGGGGACAAGATCGCGATGCTGCGGCAAGGCGTCTCTCCGATCTATGAAGCAGGCCTGGACGCGCTGATCGCCAAGAACGTCGCCGCCGGGCGGTTGAGTTTCAGTACAGATCTCTTTGAAGCCGTGAACGAGGCGGACGCCGTGTTCATCGCTGTTGGCACGCCGACCAGGCGGGGCGACGGCTATGCCGATCTCACCTTCGTCTATTCCGCCGCGAAAGAAATAGCCGCCGCCCTGCGTGGCGATGCGGTGATCGTCGTGAAATCGACCGTGCCGGTCGGCTCCAACCGTGAGGTCGCCCGCATCGTCAGGGAGGCGAGACCCGAACTGTCTATCGACGTCGTCTCCAATCCGGAGTTTCTGCGCGAGGGCGCAGCGATCGAGGATTTCATGCGTCCTGATCGTGTTGTCGTGGGAGCCGAGACCGATCACGCCCGACAGGTCATGGCCGATCTCTATCGACCGCTGAGTCTGCGCGACGTTCCAATGGTCTTTACGCGTTTGGAAAGTGCTGAACTGATAAAATATGCGGCGAACGCGTTTCTGGCGACGAAGATTACTTTCATCAATGAAATTGCTGATCTGTGCGAGCGCACTGGCGCAGACGTGCAGGATATCGCGCGCGGCATTGGGCTGGATGGGCGCATTGGCGGCAAGTTTCTTCATCCGGGGCCGGGATACGGCGGATCCTGCTTTCCGAAAGACACTCTGGCGCTCGCACGCACGGGTCAGCAGCACAACGCGCCACTTCGCATCGTCGAGACGGTGATAGAAGTCAACGAGGCGCGTAAGCGGAACATGGTCGAAAAGATACGCGCCGCGCTCGACAATCGGATCGCCGGGCGGCGAATTGCCGTGTTTGGCGTGACTTTCAAACCCGAAACCGACGACATGCGCGATGCGCCGGCGCTCACCATCGTGCCTGCGCTGATCGGGGCAGGAGCCCGGATCACCATTTGCGATCCCCATGGACGCAAGGAGGGGGAGAGTCTGTTGCCGGGCGCGCTGTGGGAGATGGATCCCTATTCGGCTGCGGCGGACGCTGACGCCGTCGTCACGCTTACGGAGTGGAACATGTTCCGAGGCCTCGATCTCGCGCGGCTGCGCGGCGTCATGGCGGGAAATATCCTTGTTGATCTGCGCAATATCTATCGTGCGGATTTGGCGAAGGCCACAGGCTTCAATTACACTGGCGTCGGCAGACCGACCATCCCGACATGAACCCACCACGGCCGGCTGTTGGACCAGCACCGGTTCTGCTCCGATCCGGTGATCATCTTAAGCGGCCCACTGTTCGAAGACTACGGGCGAGTTCCAGCCGAGAACTGGCTCTGTGACTGCGCACGTGGTTGGCTTCAGGCGGTCTGGGGCGCGTGCCTGCAGAGGATCTCGACGATGGCGCTGATGGCCTCAGCAGGCGGTTTCCCCCGCTATGTGCGGGCTTCCTTCGGTGAGAGCCGCAGTCAGGCTGGCTTGACGTTCGGCGCTTTCTGATCGGTGGCCCGGTTCCAGGGCGGCAGCTGATCGCGCTTCGACATCGGCGTGCCTGCTCCGCCGGGCGGCCGATGTCGCGCTCCTCGCCGGTCACCACCTCGACATCGACGATGACGCCGGTCGCATCGTCGGCGGCGATTTTCTGCGACTCGCACCGCC
>JBGSLP010000171.1:0-27224 GCA_041740655.1 Alphaproteobacteria bacterium | reverse complement strand
GCAGGCCGCCAAAACCGCGCAGAAAGCCTGGGCGCGCGCGCCGCTGGCCGAGCGCGTCTCCGCGATGCTGTCTTTCCTCGACGCCATGAAGGCGATGAATGACGCCATGGTTCCAGAACTGACGCTCCAGATGGGTCGCCCTGTTCGCTATGGCGGCGAAATCCGCGGCATCGAGGAAAAAGTCCGCTATCTGTCCGAAATCGCCGAGGAAGCGCTGGCGCCGATGACGCCGAAGCCCCGCGACGGCTTTACGCGGATGATTAAGCGCGAGCCGCTTGGCCTCGTCTTTGTCATCGCCCCATGGAACTACCCCTATCTGACAACGGTCAATTCGGTCGTGCCTGCTCTGATAGCTGGCAACGCTGTGATTTTGAAGCACGCCGACCAGACCATCCTCGTGGGGGATCGCTTTCAGGCGGCGATGGATGCGGCGGGCCTGCCGCAGGGCCTGTTCCAGCACCTGCCCGTGACGCATGCGGACGCGGAAAAGCTGCTGGCCTCGGGTCTCGTCGATCATGTCAGCTTCACCGGCTCTGTGCGTGGCGGACGCGAGGTCGAGCGCGCGCTGGCGGGCACTTTCGCCAGCCTTGGGCTGGAGCTTGGCGGCAAAGACCCGGCCTATGTGCGCGCCGACGCCAACCTGCCCCACGCCATCGAAAACCTCGTAGACGGCGCGTATTTCAACTCCGGCCAATGCTGCTGCGGGATCGAGCGCATCTATGTGGACGCGAAAGTTTACGATGACTTCGTCGGCGGCTTCGAGGCCAAGACGAAAGGTTATGTGCTTGGCAATCCGCTGGAGCAATCGACCACGCTCGGGCCGATGGCCCATGCGCGTTTTGCAACGACCGTGCGCGAGCACGTGGATGAGGCGATCGCGAAGGGCGCGCATGCTCATATCGATGCGAAAGCTTTCCCCGCCGACGCGCCCGGCACGCCCTATGTCGCTCCGCAATTGCTGACGGGCGTCGATCATTCGATGCGTGTGATGCGCGACGAGACCTTCGGGCCGGTCGTCGGCATCATGAAGGTCGAGTCCGAGGCCGAGGCGATCCGGCTCATGAACGACAGCGATTACGGCCTCACCGCCTCGATCTGGACGAGTGACGCGGAAGCCGCCGAACGCATCGGCGCGGAGATCGAGACGGGCACCGTGTTCATGAACCGCTGCGACTATGTCGATCCCGGCCTGCCATGGACGGGGGTAAAGAACACAGGTCGCGGCGCGGCATTGTCGGTGCTCGGCTTCCACGCGCTGACTCAGCCCAAGGGCTATCATTTACGGACAAAAATATGACGCTCCCGCCCCACCATCTCGGGCGCATGATATGACGCTCCGATTGCTGGTCGCCGAAGGCAACACCGCCGAAACCCGCACGCGCAACGCTGCGCAAACCGGGCTGACGCCAAGCGCATATTATGCCAAGGTGCTGCAGGAGGTCGCTCCGGACGCGATCGTCGACATCTGCTTTCCCGCCGACCGCCGCCCTGACATGCCCGAGGGTGCTGCGTTAACGGATTACGACGGCGTCGCGATTACGGGGTCAGCGCTGAATTTATGGAAGGCGGAGCCGGAGTCGCTCTCGCAGGTCGATTTTGCGCGGCAGGTTTTTTCGTCGCGAACGCCGTTTTTCGGCTCTTGTTGGGGGTTGCAGGTTGCAGCCGTTGCGGCGGGTGGCGGGGTGCGGCTCAACCCGAAGGGTCGCGAGATCGGTTTTGCCCGCAAGATCACGCTGACCGAGAACGGTCGCGGCCATCTCATGCACAAAGGGCGCCCCGACGCTTTCGACGCGCCGACCGTGCATGGCGACGAAGTCGGCACGCTGCCCCCAGACATCACCGTGACAGCGTCGAACGTCATGACGCAGGTGCAGGCGGCTGAAATCCGCCATGCGGGTGGCGTCTTCTGGGGCGTGCAATATCATCCAGAATATAATTTTGACGAAATCGCTGCGGTGCTGGAGCGTTACGGCGAGCGCCTCATAGCGGACAAGCTATACGCGTCACCCGATGCGCTGGCCGATCACGCCCGTACCGTCCGCGAGTTGGGCCGAGAGCCGACGCGGCGCGACCTGGCCTGGCGCCTGAGCGTCGACAGTGACGTACTCGACCCCGCCATGCGCCTGACCGAGATCGCGAACTGGATAAACTGCGCTGTGCGACCGGGCAAAAGTGCGCGCGGACGCGGCTAGCAGCCTTTGGGAAAATTAAATACTGGCCAATAGCCGCTTAGACCGGCGAGGATGGCGGAGGCAAACGAGCGGCCAGTCAGCCCAACGACGAAAGCGCCGTTGAGCTTGTCCGCATTGCACCCAACGCATGCCGCGGGCGGAGGGCGCAGAGTTAACAAGATCGCTTGACCACAGTGGGCCCTTGCGAATGTCGTTTATTCGGGGGATTTCTTACTTGCCGCCGCAGTTGCAGTCGTTCTTGCGGTCGGCGCGGTCGCGCTTTTTGGCTTGGGTGGTTTTGATCCCGCTTTTACAGGCTTGATTGGCTTATCATCCGTCCAAAAATCGAACAGCGACGACAGCGGCGCGCTCGGGCTGACACTGCCCGCGTAGGACTTAAGCACCTTCACCTTTGTCCCGACCTTCGCGATCGAGGCGAGGTGCACGACGTGCTCATTAGTCAGCCGAAAACAGCCGGACGAGTTCGCGCGGCCGACGGTCCGGTCATTGTTCGTGCCGTGGATGCGGTAGATGGTGCTGCCCAGATAGAGCGCTCGCGCCCCTTGAGGATTGCGCATGCCTCCCGTCACGGTGACTGGCAGTCCAGGCGTTCGTTTGTGCATCTCCGGCGGCGGCGTCCACGATGGCCATGCGGCGACGCGCGTTATGCGCTCGGTTCCCGACCATGTGAACCCATCACGACCGACCGAGATCGGATATTCGTAGGCTCGTTTGCCAGGCAGAATGAAATAGAGGGTGCGGCGCTGCGTATCGATGATGATTGAGCCAACCTCCTCATTCTGATCGAAATATACGATCGGCGGGGCGGCGGGCTTAATGTCGGGTCGATCTCCGCCATTCATAAACGTCGGATAAACCACTGGCCCGAATGATTTGCGCCGCTCGGCGCGCCGGGCCTCTTCCTCCTCGGCTTTCCGTCTGAGGTCGCTCTCGTAAATGGGGCGGCTGCCAGACCAGTTCTCCTGCGCAAGCGCCGTGACTGGGGCCGCTACATGACCGACCACAAGCGCCGGCAGAATTGCAATCCAGCTTTTCATGCGTAACACTTGCCCCCCTGTCATCCATAATACGGCCTAGTCGCCCAGGGCGCGAGGCAATGAATACAGCAACCACACAGGGTGGCAAGAGCCCCCGATCTATGCGCGTTTCTTATTCCTCACACGGCTCCCATAAATCTTATAAAGCTCAACTGTAATCCGCTCAATACCCGGAATGATCGCGATGGACATCAAGAAGGGTTCGGGTGCTTCGGTTTTGCATTCGCTGTATCCTTATGCAAATGTCTCCGGCGCACACAGAGCTGCCGTTAAATTTTCGAAAGTGGACTGATCTCTGAAAATATGCGGCAGGCTCTACCGCTTCCATATTGCCTCGACACATCAGGTCCAAAACGGCAAGCGGCTATGGATGAGACATTCACAGTTAGTCTCTTTGGAGCGCTATGTCCGCCATGGTTCAAGTTCGAGGCTGAGGACCGAAGGACTCGGGTTGTTTCCCAGTTGCGAGGCGCCCGTCGATGGTTTGAGAACGATGTTTCCAGCGTCCTTCGACAAGATCGCGTTCTTGCCGCCGGTAATGCCCGTGTAACGGCCTTCAAGGCGATTGACGTCGAGACCATCCCTGGGTGCGAGCACGGTCCAGATAAAGACCTGCTTGCCAATGACATCGGATGAATTGCGCCGCACGACACGCGCCAAAAAGCGGGCGTCAGGACCCGCAATTGCATCGAACTCGCATGAAAGGGTGGTGTCGGCGTTCGCAGTTTGGGAGGCAGGCTCCGTAATGCAGGCCAGAGTGCCGACAGGCTGCGTCGCGGTTTGCGCGCGCAGGTCTGAGGCGACGATTAATACCGCGCCTAGGAACAAAACCTTCATGAGTCTAAATTGACGTCGAGAGTCAGCAGAAAACATTCTTAAACTCCGTTTTGCAACCGAGCGGCATCGCACGAGCTTTGGAGATATCTGGCGGGCAAGCGCATTGTTTGAACTCGACCGTTCGCGGATGCGTCTGACAATGCACACGGGCCCCGCTTACGGCATCGGCGCCATATCGTGCCGTGTGCATGAAATGCTGTTTGGGGTTTTTGTGTTCCGATTAGAAAGTATACATTTTGGTATACAAAAGCCTGAGCATCGCAGCACTCTTCGAAGTGGCTAACAATGAAGATTGATTATTTTTATATTTTCGGAAATGTGGTTCCAATGTCGGGTGGTTTATCCTGAAGCAGCACAATCTAATGGGAGCCATAAATGCGACTTGTTCGAATAGGTCTAAAAAAGTACTACCTTATGATCATAGCACTACTTGCGATAGTGGGCTATCAATCACCTGCAACTGCCGCAGGTGTCACGTCGGCAAATATAGCTATCGCCGATGTTACCAAAACCGGGCTGCTGACAAACGCGGGTTATTACAGGCGCGGGCATCGTTACCGTTATCGTCACTGGCCACGTTATCGCTATCGTTATCGCCGCTGGCCTCGTTACGGACGTGTTTATGGATACGGACGCCGTTGCGGGTACTGGCGCTTTCGCTGCCGCCAAAACTGGTATGGCTACAGTGATATCCGCGGATGCCTGCGCTACCACGGTTGCTAACGATCAGCCGTAGAGCGGATGGCGGAGGATGCCTCCCGCGTCATCGTCCCAGAACAAACAGCGCGCGACGCCCGGCTTATTATCTACGCCGGACGTCTGCGCCATCCAGTTCCGCAAATTGTGAAACGATATCTGAGTAAGACTCATGACTTCATTTCGCGGCGCTTGTCGAGCGATCGTCTGTATAATTCTGGTCAGGCGCACAGATCATGTATCCCGCCCCGCGCATCGTACGGATGAGCTCAATGTCGAAGCCACGATCAACCTTGGAGCGTAAACGGCTGATATGAGTTTCAACAATATTCGTCTTGGGGTCGAAATGGAAACCCCACACATTCTCGAGGAGCATGGTTCGAGTCACCAGGCGTCCAGCGTTCTCCATAAGATATTCCAGCAGTGCAAACTCGCGCGGTTGAATGCTGATTTCCTGCGCAGCTCGTGTCACGGTGCGTCTGATACGGTTGAGCTCAAGGTCGCCCACAAGCAGGACGGATTCGGAGACCATTTTTACAGGCGGACGACGAGCCAACGCGTTGACTCGCGCCAGTAATTCGGAAAATGAAAACGGCTTTACAAGATAGTCATCGCCGCCAGCCTCCAAGCCTTCAACACGATCATCGACGCCCGCCAGACTAGATAGAAAGATCGCCGGTGTTGTTATCTTTGCCGCGCGCAGCGCCTTTACCAGGGACAGACCGTCCAGGCCCAAGATCATCCGGTCTACAATCAGGACGCAGTATGACCTGCTGCTCGCGTACGTAAGGCCATCGACGCCGCAGACGACGTGATCCACGACATGGCCGTGCTCCCTGAACCCCTTCAGGATGAAAGTTGCAGTATCTGGGTCGTCCTCAACTACCAAGAGCTTCATGATTAGGTCCTACCGTCATTCATCAAGGTCGTTTAAGCGCACGACTTTTCAACGCGGTTAGACGCGTGCGGTTCACGGCCGATCGCTAAGGGCGCCCGCTGGCCGCAGCGGCGTGTTTCGACGAGTCTGGTTACGCCATGCGAAAGTTCGGTAGGTTAAATTGCCGACCTTTCAAAGAACCATTGGCGCAACCCTTACCCGCGCAAAAAACGCATGCTCACTGTCAATTCGAAAGAGCAGATAAAGGTGGCTGCTCGGCCCTGCAACGAAATGCAAACCACGCACTCTCTGCACTGTTCATTTTTGCTTTGAGCAGAACGTAAGTAAGGTTTATGGCGGAGTTACATCGCTTGAGTTTTGCGTTAATGAGTTGTGCATTGTCGTGCAATGTTAGCGCGAACTATGCCGCGAGCACCCGATTATCGGCGCAGATCCCTCCCTGACTGGCTCGACACTTGCGGCGTCGGGCGCGATTCCAAAGGCTTTGTGCTGACAGCCGCCGACACCCTCGCCACAGATCGCAGGGGCGTGTTCGTCCGGCGGTGGCTTGTCGTTCATACCAATCCCGCCTCGGCTTCGTCTTCCAGGCGCATAATCTGAATGAAAGCCTAACCGCCCTGCAGAATGTGCACATGGGGCTGGAAGTGCATGGGCCCGGGCGATGCGGGAGTGGAAGACCGCCGCCGATCTTCGAAAAGGCGCGCTTCGTCGTTTACGGATCGCCTAGGATCAGCATCGAGGCGAATAAATTGTTCTGACCGAAAGCGGGAGAGGGAGGAGTCTTCCTCTCCCCCATCGCTCTGGCGAGCGTACACAACAGGCGCTCCCGCATTCTGCGGAGTCAAATTCCCCCCAGCCACCAGCCTCGCATGAGCCAGGCCAAGAATATTGATTACCCGCATTCGCCATCCGCGCCTTGTGGCAGCAGAGCGGCTAAGAACTGGATACGATTTTGACGTGTTACGAAGCTTGCCCGCGAGCGGGTGGACAAGCTTTATTAGCTAGCTTGCGCCAGCGGCTTTGCTCGTGGCCGGGTCGCCGGGGCGCAACAAGCCGTTCGGGTTGAGGACGACGTCATCCTTCTGTGTTACGCCCTCGCGAATTTCGACGAGCCGGCCGAGATCGCGCCCCAGTGTAACCGCCCTGAACTGCACCGCGCCAGACTCAACCACCGCCACATGCGGCTTTCCTTCGCGATTAAAAACTGCGCTGGTCGGGAGGCGCAAATTCTGGGCGCTCGCGAGAGCAAACTCCGCCTGCCCGGCGAGCCCGGCGGGCACCTTGCCGCCCGGATTGGCGAGCGCCATTTCCACCCGCATGGTGCCCGAGGCCCGATCCACCAGTTGAGACTGCCGGGAGACCTTGGCGGAAAACACCTCGCCCGGATATTTGTCGAAAGTGACTTTCACCGTTTCACCAGCCCGGATCGCGCTTAGGGCGCTTTGGGGCACGCTGGCCACGATGCGCAGTTCGTCGATGCGGGCGATCCGGAACATGGGGGTAGCGTTCATCGAGGTATCGCCAACGACCAGATCGCCAACCTCGACATTGCGCTCCACTATGAAGCCGGAAAATGGAGCGCGCACCTCACGGAAGGCGAGCAGCTCATCGAAGCGGCGCACTTCCGCATCGGCCGCCTCCTTGTCTGCGATGGCGACCTCGGCCTGCGAGCGTCGATCATCGAGCGCGGCGTCGGTCGCGAAGTCCTTGCCAGCCAGCGCCTGCGTGCGCTTCAGATTAGCGTTTGCGAGACCAACACGCGCCAACGCCTGACCGACAGCCGCTTTTGCCCGTTCGTGATTGCGCTCGATTTCGGGCGCGTCGATCACGGCGAGAACGTCTCCCTCCTTGACTGCATCGCCTATATCCACGCGCCGCTCGGCCACGAAGCCGTTTACACGGGCGTATAGCCGCGCTTCCTTGTCCGGCTCCGCGACGACAGGCAGGCGTATCGTTTCCGGCCCGCCGCCCGGCTGCGGTTTTGTAGTGCGCACCTCGGCGGCGGCTTGAGCTTTTGCCTGCAGAGGAACGATCATGAACAAAGCAGCGATGGAGACAAAAACGCACGGCAAATGACGGCTGTTGGATTGCATGAAATCTTTATCCCTCAATAAATTAAGCAGCATCGGCCAAGGCAGTTTCAGGCGCTTCAGCCTCCTGCAGCTTTTTCGTGCGCCCCTTCAACAAGGTGATGGCGATCGGCGCCAAAAGCAGCGTCCCCATAGTCCCGAACAGTAAGCCGCCAATCACTGCGCGCCCGAGCGGGGCGTTCTGCTCCCCGCCCTCTCCGAGACCAAAAGCCATGGGGATCATGCCGATAATCATCGCCGAAGCCGTCATCAGAACGGGGCGCAAACGCGTTGCAGCACCATCAAGCGCGGCGGTCACACTGTCTGCCCCCTGCTCCATCAGATCGCGGGCAAAACTGACGACGAGAACGCTGTTCGCGGTCGATACGCCAAGCACCATAATAAAGCCGGTCAGGGCCGGAACGCTCAAATAGGTTTCTGTTGCGGCCAGTCCGAAAACCGCGCCTGAAATCGCAATCGGCAAAGCGACGAGCGAGGCCAGCGGGAGCGTCCACGACTGGAAGTTCACGACGAGCAATAGATAGACTAAAATAATGGAAAAGACGATGCCCGCCGCCAGTTCCGAATACGCTGTGTTCATCGACGCCGCTTGCCCGCCGATGCCGATGGTGTTGCCGGGTTTGAGCGAGCTTTTCACCTTCTCGACAATCGGCTCGATGTCATCGAGCACGCCGCCCAGATCGCGGCCTGATACGTTCACCAGCACGTTGAATGTGCCCTGCAACGTCGACCTGCTGATATTGGCCGGAATCTCCCGCTCGATTGCGGACGCGAATGTCCGCAGCAAAATCGAGGCGCCGCGCGAGGACGTAACGGGTGTGTTCAGCACCTCTTCGATGGAGCGCAATCTGTCAGGAGGCGTCTGCACGGCGACGATGTAACTGATTCCCCCATCCGCCCAGTAGCTGGATTGAACTGTGGCGCTCGATGAAAGCGAAATCAGCAGCGCGTTGGCGATGGCTTCCTGCGAAACGCCAAGCTGCGCCGCGCGAGCCTTGTCCACGCTTATGCGATATTCCGGCCAGTCGGTGATCTGCCGCACCATCACATCGGTCGCGCCGGGCACGGCTCGCACCTGATCGGCGATGGCCCGTGCGCTTGTCAGATTGCCTGCTCTGTCTCGCCCCGAGATGCGAATGTCGATGGAACCAGGGGCCGATCCGTTCAGTGTCTGCCCTACAATATCCGCAGGACGGAAGAACGCCGTCACGGTAGGGAAACGCTGCGTCAGCATGTCCTTGATGCGAGATTGATACCCAACGGACGGGGCATGACCGGGCTTGAGCTGGATAAGCATTTCGCCCTCGCCCGAGGCCGAAACGAGGCTGTCCACCCAGGCGAGGTTAATCGCGTCCGGCACGCCGATATTCTCCACGATGGCCTGAAGCTCGTCTGGCGGCACGATGGCGCGAACCTCCCGTTGAATGTCCGCGAATATCCGCGCCGTTTCCTCAAGACGCGAACCGCTCGGCACGCGCAGATGCAGTCGTAGCGAGCCGCTGTCCACGGTCGGGAAAAACTCGCGGCCAAGGCCCGTGACTGTGAAGCCTGCGCCGACTATGACGCCAAGTGCGGCGAGAACGGGCAGCGCCCGCCGCTTGACGAGACCGCTGAGGAAATGCCGGTAGCCGTCGCGGAGGGCGTCGAGGCCGCGTTCAATCCGTTGATGTAAGCGACCAAACAATGAAGTCTTGCCGCTAGCCTTGGCCCGAATTTCGGCGGGCAGCATCAGATAAGCCAGCGTTGGCACCAGCGTTCGCGACAGGATAAACGAGGCGATCATGGCGAAAATCACGGCCAGCGCCAATGGCGTGAAGATATAGGCTGGCGCGCCAGACAGCAGGAAAACAGGGAAAAAGACGATGCAGATGCATGTCGTCGAAACGAATTCAGGGAATACGACCTGCTGCGCGCCCTCAATGATCGCCCGTTTGAGCGGTTTGCCCTCGTCCAGATTGCGGTTGATATTCTCGATCTCAACCAGCGCGTTATCGACCAGAATGCCGATGGCGAGCGCAAGTCCACCCAGCGTCATCAGATTGAAGGTATACCCAAGAGCACTGAGCGCTGAGACCGAAGCGAGGATCGACAGCGGGATCGAGATGAGCACGATTGCGGTGCTACGCAGGCTGCCGATGAAAATGATGACGACGAGCGCCACGAGCGCGCCAACCAGCACCCCTTCTTTCAGCACGCTGTCGACAGCGTTGGCGACAAATGTGGATTGATCGAAAATCGGCTCGATGCGCGTTCCCTCCGGCGCGGCGGCGCGAATGCCTGGCAGGCGCTCAAGAACCTGCTTTACGATGTCTACCGTCGATGCGTTGCCGAGCTTGAGAAGCTGCACAATGACGCCCGGCTCGCCATCGACGCGGGCGACATTGGTCGAAACCGCCCCGCCGTCGCGCACGTTCGCCACGTCGCGCATGAAGATGACGCGACCGTTTACCTCGCGCAGCGGCAATTCGTTAAACGCCGCCACCGACTCAGGGCTTGAGTTCAGCGATACGAAAACCTCGCGCCCTTCCTCGCGTACCGTGCCGGAGGGCAGCGTCAGGTTTTGCGTCGTGACTGCGCGCGATACGTCATTCGCCGAAATGCCATAAGCCTGTAACCGGTCGGGGTCGAGATCGACCATGATCTGCCGCGCCTCACCGCCGTAGGGCAGCGTCATGCGGATGCCGGGGATGGTCTGGATCTGCGAGCGCAGTTGCAGCCGCGCGTAGTCGTAAAGCTGCGACTCGGTCTGCGAGAAGGACGAAAGCGCCAACTGCAAGATCGGCACGCTACCCTGAGAATAGCGCACAACAAGCGGCGGCTGCGTGCCCGGCGGCATGCGGCGCAAGATTGTCTGCGACACCCCCGTCACTTGCGTAAGCGCCCTGTCGATAGCCGCGCCCGGTTGAAATTCGATCCGCACAATGCCGATGCCTGTCGTTGTCTGCGACTCGACGCTTTTGATGTCGTCCACATTGTTGAGAATGGCGATTTCGCTGAACGAGGTTATTTTCGACGCCATTTCCTGCGAGTTCAGCCCGCTGTAGGTCCAGACGACGGTGATGGCCGGAATATCGATTGAGGGGAGAATGTCAGTGGACGTCCGCCGCACCGATGAGACGCCCATCAGCAGGATGAAGATCGCCAGAACGGCGATGGTGTAAGGGCGTTTTAAAGCGTAGGCGACAATCCACATAAAGCAACTTCCCGAAAATGAGCGCGCCCGCCAATGAAGCGGGACGAGGTAACAGCTTCAAGACGTAAATCTGCAAATGTCAGGCCTCGCCAATCAGCTTTCCGCGTTTTCTGCTCACTTTCGCGTTAGATGAGAATAACTTGCCCACTAGGCGTTATCGACGAGCACTAATTTGTGACATCTCCAGCGCCCACTCCTGCGCGTCCTTTTGTCGGCGAAAGGTTTGCGCGGCATAACGGCCCTTGCGGCGCACTTGCGCCTGCCAGTTTCCGCTGCTTCAGTTTTGCAATCGCGCCACCCTTGTGCGAATATCTCCGGCGTGTGCAAATCCTGTGCAGTAAGCCCGTGCAACGGGCGCGCAAAGCCAGAACGTGAGAGCACACGCGTCTGCAATGTTCTCGCGTTATGCTGCTGATAATCAACATAAATATATGAAAAACAACGAGAAAATATTCGCGGTCGCGCCTATGATGGATTGGACAGACTATCTCAATATTTCAATGACTTACCATGTGTCGTGTGCGCAATGTGTGCAGGAAGAAGCGTGGTACTGGAGGAATTTGCGTGTTGTCTGAGCCGACTATTGGTGTGCATATTTGCGCGCATCACGAGCACGTGTGGGAAAGGGCAAAAGCGCCATTATGATTTGCAAAAGAACGCCCCTCCCGAAAAGGGGCCGACCAAGATCCTAGTTACCGCCTTCAGGCACTACTCGCCAATATGTTGATCTGCGAGGTTGCCTTTGATATGGCATGAAATCGCTCGCATCAACGATCGTCTCAGGCCTGCAAACCCGCACACCCAAGCGTCCAAATCGGCAAATAGCTCTCGGGCATGCTCCTGAACGGCGTGGCCACGGCCTCACTCTCCGCCGCCGAAAACGGCGTCATTCTCACGGGCAGACAACAAAATCTAAAACAAGTTCTTCGCTATCGCCGCCGCCCTCCAAGGGGTGAGGGCTAAGCGTTTTGCCGCTCGATTATCGGCAGCTTCTGACGTTCCCCGGAGCAAAAGCGATTTGTTGGTTCCGCACTAGACAGGATCAGAGCAATAGCGCGGTCACCTTTTGCAAAAAATCATAGGAAGGAAGACGTCTCAGTGTTTGACCTTTCTCGCATCCGTGCGCTCTAAGCCACGGGGCCGATCTCTCAGCCGGACGCCGCACTCACAATTCGAGTGACCCGAAAAGGAGCCTGGAGCGAGCGACACGACTCTCACCTTAGGTTGAGATTGCTCAACACGCTTGCGCTGGTTGATAATAACGCGCACCTGACGCAGCTTGTCAAAACGAAAGGGCATCTATGAGATGCCCCTTCGTCATTTTACTCGGCAATATCATTGATATTGACCGTAATGGCTTGCGAACCATCCGGTACGGGGGTGGTAGTTATGTCGTCTGCTTCTACCGTAACATTAAAAGCAGGCAGCGCCCCGTATGAGATGACAGGCTGGGCCTCATAGTCGATCACGACCCCGGGCTTCAGGAAGAGTTGATTGCCGATAATCTGGAACTTGTCAGCATCTGGCCCCGTCAGATTTAGCGTGAAGTTTTCGGGCGCACCGTCGAACACAAGATCGCCAATCAAAATGGGATTGGACGTATCCGTGTTTTCGGTGATGCCGCTATTAGCGTACGGCTGGTTGATTATCGAAACAGCAGGCACATCCTCAACGCTTAATCCAAACGACTGGCTGTTATCAATGGTTGCAGCGGTCCGTAGATCGTCCACTTGAACCTGTACATCGAGATAGGTTTGCGTTTCGTAATCCAGAACTGTTCCAGCTTTCAAGAAAAGCTGGTTGTTGAGGAGCTCGAACTTATCGGCATCCGTCCCGGCTAGCGTCAGAGTATAAGTTCCGTCGGGTGCATTCAGTATCGTTAGGTCGGCCACGCGGACAGGCTGCGTCGTGTCCAGACCTTCCGTAAAGCTGGATACAACATTTTCAAAGCTAACCCGAGCGGTGTCATCCAGGTCATTGATCCGCAGATTGACCGTCTTCGACCCGTCGCCCACCTCGGGCGTTGTGAGATCGTCAGCCTGTACCGTTACCTCGAAGCCCGAAACCAACGGTCCGTACGCGCCCGTCGGCAACGCTTCATAATCGATAATGACGCCGGGCTTCAGGAAAAGCTGGTTACCGATGATCTCGAACTTGTCAGCATCGGTCCCTGTAAGCGTCAGGGTGAAGTTAGCTGCGTCTCCATCAAAGATGATGTCACCAACAAGAATGCCGCCGGACGTATCCGTGTTCTCGTCAATGCCGGTGGACTCGTAGGGTTGATTTACAACGTCGAGTACGGTGATGTCGCGGACGCTGATCTGCAGGTCCTGGCTTGCTTCGGTAAAGGCCGGATCAGTCGATTGGACCGTAACATTTAACGATTGCTGAACCTCGTAGTCGACAACCGTGCCTGCCTTGAGCAGAAGCTGACCGTTCGCGATTTCGAATTTATCGGCGTCAGCACCGCTTAAAACCAGAGAGGTGAGCGGGGCTTCCGTGGCAATGTCCGCGACGCGCAAGGGCACGGTGACCGGTGTATTCTCCCAGAGGGATATGACCGTATTGGAGAGCTGCAAGCCGATAACATCCCGAATGCCAAGCGAAATGCCGCCCTGCGTATCCGGCGTGTTGCTGGTCGAGAGGTCGTCGGCCAGCACGCTGACCGCCAGAACCTGCTGGGTTTCGTAGTCAACCTCGGCGCCCTGTTTCAGTAACAGTTGATAACCCGTTGTCTGGTCACCGACGATCTGGAACTTGTCGGCATCCGCTCCCGCGAGCGACAGCTGAATGTTTGCCAAATCCCCGTCGACCACGATGTCGGCGACTTTCACCGCCCGCCCGGCAGTCGCGTTTTCGTCAATCCCGGTGATCAGGTTGCGGAACTGCACATTGGGGCCGGGGGTATCGACGACGATCACACCGCTGCGGTCCGGAATCGAACTTACCCCAAACTCCATGCTTTCAGATGTCGCAACGAAGGTGATCTTTTCGATTTTCCACTCGTCGCCTGCAGGCGTACCAACTGCATTCAGTATCCGGACCTCATCGCCGATTGTAACCTCAACATTGCCTCCGCTAAGTTTTCCTTCATTGGCAAGGGTAGCCTGCTGCCACGCGAATTCGGTGGTGTATGTTTGGCCTACCACAAGCCCGGAGAGGGTTGTATTAATCGATTCCTTGTACCCCTGTTCAGAGACAAGCATGCCCATCGTGCCGCCGTAAGGCGAGGGGCCGCCAATATCGGTGAGAACGTTACTGCCACCGCCAGGCCATGGGCCGTCCCCAACAATCACATCAGGAGTGCCTGATGTATTTCGCCAACCCGCAGGGGCGTTGTGCGCCACGGGATCACTGCTGATGCCCGGGATACCGATTGTGATGGACAGCGAGCCGGGGTCGAAAAGTGGGCCGACCGGAGGCTGCGTGCCCTCCTCACCCGGGGCTAAATCGTATTGCACGATGTTGTCGGCGATACGTTGTCCCTGTTCCGGCGTTACCACCAGCGCGTTGCCGGATGTATCAAAGAAGCTTGCCGGCAGATAACGGTTCGTTGTGACGCCGTTCTCAACCACGGTGCCCGGCAGGGTCAGCAGCAATTCGTTGGGGTTGGCTATGCTGTAAAGGCCCACGTCGGGTAGCGCGGACTGGAACAGATTGGCCGAATCCGCGCCGGGCAGGGTGATATTGCGGGACTGGAGATAGGCCTGAATCACATGGGCGAACTGCGGCTCCAGATCAATACGCGCGTTGATTGCCTCAATCATGCCATCGAAGGTCGGATTTTGCTCGAACGCTGCGAGAATGTCCGCGCGTTGCTGCCGTAACGCGGCGATGTTGGACGGCACTGCGAGGTTATCGCGGTCGATCTCAAATTCACGGTTTGTAAGCGGCGCCGTCAGAAGCGCCTTCATCTCGTCCCGCATCCGCGAAATGGCCTGCGTGGCCGGAGACGTGTCGCCGTAGGACTGCATGGCGCCTAGCGCCTCGAACAGGTCCATGCGACCGAGCGATACCTCATCAAGGATGCGCGCCCACGGGTTTGGAGCGCCGCCGTTTGGGTCGGCGACCAGGAACAGGCCTGGGATGTCGCCAAGGGCGAGAAGGGGAGCTTCGCCGCGCGCATCAGCCTGGGCAAAAGATGAAGTTACTTTGCTGAGATCGGTCCGGGCGAAATAGCTATTAATCGCGGATTCGTTTTCTGCAGGCAGCAGTTGAGGATTGGCGGTGCGAGCTGCGGTAAGGGCAGTGTCGAGTTCGCTGGAGCCGAGATTCAAATTGTATCCGAGCCTCGTCATCTGTTCAGCAAACGCTTGTAGACGCGCACTGAATTCTTCAGCGCCGAGGATCTGTTTAGCGCGCTCGAAAATGCCGTTATTCGCACTCACATTCCGAAGAACAAAATCGCCAAACGCATCGCGCCCACGGAACAATATGTCGTTTCTTTCAAACCAACCGGCACGGCCCTCGGGTGTGGTGCCTATAAAGGTAACCGGGGTTTCAGAACCGTCAGCATTTTTCGTGCCCGTAGAGTAGAATGCGGCCACAAAGTCACGGGCAATCGCTAATCTTGGATCGAGTGAGTTGTAAACTGTTGCCGCGTTCTCCCGCAAGTTCGGGCCGTTTCCGTTTACCTTCGGATCCCACGCATCCCATGCCGTTCGTAACATTGAAAACGCGTCGGCGCCGTTATCGAGAGCTGTTGTCGTCTGGAATGAGATCAGGTCCCGATTCGGAACGTCGTCTATTTGCAGAGTGAGCAAAAGGTCGTCCATGGAAACTTCAGGAGGAGGAATAAGGCCGATATTCGTCGCAAGACCGCGAAGGTAATCAGCGGAGTTGCTTACAAATTCCTCAAAACCAGCTTGTATATCCGCAAATGTTATACTTGAGGCATTTGCGGAAATGGTGCTTTGTCCAAAGTCGGACGTATTTAAAGCAATCTCAGCCCTGATCGCGGGGCCCCAGAACATCTTCCAATCTTCCAGTACAAGACCGCCCAAACGGGATAACTGACCTAATAATGCCAAAACCGGAGCTGCTGGGCCCGTTGCAGCCGCCCCGCTCGTAAGTCCCTGACCCACCCATTTAAGAATTTGCGCGACAACCTGCATAATCGCTTCGATAGGGATAGCCCTTACCAGAAGCCCCGCATTAAGCGATCCGAGAGCGTTTCCTCCATCAAGATCAGCTCCGATGCGGAAATTTTGGAAGCCAAATAAAAGCGCGTCATTAGGATTTGCGGGAATACCAGTTTCTACACCTGACACAGATAGCCCAAAGAAACTGGATGCTGGTGCGCCATCTTGGCCAAGCGGCGGCACAAATTCCAGTTTTTTAGTTGCAAAGTTATATGTCACTGTTATCGGGTTGCTTAAGACAGGGTCTTTTATTGCGATAAACCACGTGCCTTCAGCTACGTTGGGGCGAAGTCCCTCGCCAATATTCGTAGCGAGATTGCCTAGTGCACCGCCAACAGTATTGCCATCCAAAAATTGCGTGTCCTCCCAGGGGGAGATGAGTGCCGCCACAATGGTCGTTGTGCCGATTTTCCGAACACCTGCCCAAGCAAATCCCGCTACCGTGGACTTTAGAAAATCCACAACGTCTTGCGGCGCGGTATTCGCGGCGATCTGTGTCGCATCAACGGCTGCATTCGGGTCGACAGGGGCTGGGCTTTCATTGTTCAACGCCGCGAGTAAAGCCGCGTCAAAGTCCAACGCCGACGGGTTGCTGCTATTAACCGGGAGATTGCTCGAGGTGGTCGTATCAAGCGGCGTGATGAGCGACATTGTTCGCACCTTTTGGGAATTGATTAGATTGCGCCCAATAAAGGTAACAAGCCTACCTGACCAAAACCTGTCAGACTTAAAATTTTGTTATTTAATCGGTGACCCCTCGCCGTCTAAGCTCATCAACAATGTGATCTTCAGGCTTTTCCTGTAACTGCTCGGCCGCGAGCTCACTCGCCCACCGTTTGGCGGCTGTGCGAATGCTGTCCCGTGTCACCTTTTCCAGCATTGAGCCAATGCGATCTTTGCTGGCGTCTCGAAGCGATAGACCGGCGCCGGCCCCTTTTTCACCAATGGCCTGCGCATTCAACCACTTCTCCACATCATGAAAAATGACAAGTTGTGGGGTGCCGGTAGCGGCGCCGAGCTGGCTGATCCCCAGGCCGCCATGATGGATCAGCAAAGAACATATGCCGGAGAGATCCTGCGCGGTGAACAGGCGGTCCCGAATGTCAAAGCCTTTCAAGTCGATCCTGCGGCGCACATTTGGGTCAACATAAAGCAGCGGCTTCGGACATAGCTGGGCTAACGCCGTCAAAACATGAGCGTAAGGCTGTATATCGGGCCCGAAATAAATGCAGACGCGGCGGGACTGTATCGGCCCCTTGGTTTCGAACGATGCGATGGTAGCAGGCGGTACGACCCGCTCCTCCCGCAGTCCTCGGCCCGGGTCGAATGCGCGGTAACAGATTGGAAAGGCCTCCTGCCCACGCAGGGCGACAAAAGGGTTGTCTGGCGCCGAGGAATGGATTTGCCTGAAAGCACTGATTACTGCATCCGCGACGCGTTGGCCAAGGACGTAATCGTTTGCCGTGGCGTTCTTATAGGGCACATAGCGTCCTTGATGTATCGCCGGGACGGTGAAACCGGTTCCCACACTTACCGTGGGCATTCTTCCGTGCGATGCCAGCATGGCCCCAGGCGCAAAATCGCCAACGACAACAGATGGTTTTGTAAGTCTTAGCAGGCTGTCCCAAGCCCTTAGGTGACTGGCGATTACGCGATCGTCTGCTGCCCCGAAATAGGACAGAATCGCAGCAAAGCTGTTGGCTGGCTCCTTGGGATCGTGAGGCCGGTGAAACCAGTTCTCCCCCATCAGGCCGGGCCATCCAGGTGCAGGAAGGAATTCGGTCAACTTTGCTCTGAAATGCTCTTGGAATGCCGACCGAAATGAACAAAGGCTAATCTCCCAGCCATCCTCTTGAAGGCGTTGGGCAATAGATGTAAGACGCGCAACGTGACCAAGGCCATAGCCCGCTTCATTGACCAGAAGAGCCTTTTTCACGGCAATCCTCAACAATTATATGGCCGATCCTAACTCACACCATTGTACGCCGGACTTTCACGAAGAAGTGGGGATAATCATCGTCCGCTAACCTCCAGCCGACGGATTAAGCGAGGCAAGCCTATTCTCATAGATCGCCTAGGTTGCGAACAAGCTGCGCCTCCGTATGTGTGCGACCCGAGGGTTCGGCACCTTTCCAACAGTTGTTCTGGCTTATTTCGCCGTATCGGCCGATTTGAACACGATGATATTCACCCTAGCGACGCCCTTTGACCCAGATGGGTTCGTTCGCCGGTCAGCGCTTAAAGTGCAGTGATTGAACCTGCAATTTGAACGTAGTCCCTACCCTATCGCCGCAAACACGTATTAAGCCTTGTCCAAGACTACGCCGCAGCGTAGTAGCAAGATTGAAACACTAGGCCTCGTCGTAGAGATCAATTGTATCGTTCTTGATCGGGAAACTCAGCAGCTTGTGGACTACGTGAGTTCTGCGTGAGTAGGTTATCCATTGTACTGCAGGGTAGGCATTATACGCAATGTACCCCGATACAAATCGTTGTATCGGCTAGATTTCTAATGTTCAGCGTTCTGGGAAATTGATGAGAATAGCAGAAGGCAATATATGGCGTTCACGCGCAGATATGCGATTAATGTTAACAGCTAGGACTTTAGAAACTCTCCCACTGCAACTGCGGCTTGCGTCCGAGTACGTACGCCAAGCTTGCGAAAGATCGTCGATGCGTGAATTTTAACGGTTTGCTCCGCGATGCCAAGTTCGCCGGCGATCTGTTTATTCAGCCGTCCTTGCACGATAAGCTGAATAATACGCAACTGTTGCGGCGACAGGCTGGCAAGACGCTTTGCATAGTCTTCTCTAAAATCCGTTGATTCATCTGGCGTCGAAGGCGACCAAATCTCGCCTTCGAGAACCTTAGAGATTGCGTCAATCATCTCTTCGAGCTGCATGCTTTTCGAGAGATAGGCCGAGGCGCCGCAAGCCATGGCGCGTTGGACAGTATCCATGTCCGTCTGCGCAGAGATCAGAATGACCGGGGTCGTGGGATAACTTTTCGCTAAGCGAATGAGGCCGCTTAGGCCCTGCGATCCCGGCATCCGCAGATCTAACAGCACCAAGTCAATGCCGTGCTCGTGCCGTTCCATGCCGGCAATCACTTCATCGAGGGTCGCGCACTGCACTATGTCGAGGTCGGGCCAAACCTCCTGCAAGGCGGCGCATAGAGCGCTCAAAACTAGAGGATGATCGTCGCCAATAACGATCCGCGATGGGCTGGAAGCTAGCGTCACTTAAAAACCTCTGAAGTCGGTCCGCTGGTTTGATACGCTGCGGCGTTGAGCCAACGTCGCAGGACGCTTGGCTTTATCGGCTTTTGCAGAATATCATAATTGCGTTCGCTTGCCTCTCGCAGAACAAGGTCGGTGCGTTGCGCGGTCACCAGGGCTGTTGGAGCCGCCCGTCCCCATAGGCGCTGTAAATTTTCGAGAATTTGCACGCCGGTGCTATGTTGGCCGACGTAATAATCCATCAGCACGGCATCAGGAATGCGCCCGTTCAAGGCATTTCGCGCTTCTTCAACAGTTTTCGCGATGACACAGGAATGGCCCCATTCGCACAGCAACGCCTTTGTGCCCCCCAGGATGACATCCTCATCGTCAACGCACAGAACAAGGAGAGACCGCGTACCGCCCAACCATACGGTATGATGAACCTTGGACGGCGCGCGCATTGGCGAGTTCCACCCGCGCGGCACTGTCACGCTGAAAACCGATCCTTTTCCAACTTGCGAGCGAACACTAATCTTATGGCCTAAGAGTTCGCAGGTGCGCTGGACAATCGCAAGGCCCAGACCAATACCGCGTTCCGCAGAAGGCGGCGAGTCCAGCTGTCTGAACTCTTCAAAAATCGCGTCAAGATGCTGCGGCGCGATCCCTACGCCCGTATCCCACACCTCAATGCGGACGTGTTTTCCTTGCACTCGACAGCCGAGAACAATTTTTCCAGTGACAGTGTTGCGAATGGCATTGGTTAAAATGTTCTGGAGGACACGGCGGAGCAGACCCTGATCTGACTCGATAATAACTGACGAATTCACCACGCGCAGATCTAATCCGCGCTGCTTGGCCATAAGCGAATACTCGACTTTTAGCTGCGATAGGAGAATGTCTACATAGAAAGAATCAAGCTTGACGCACACAATACCTTTGTCTAGCGATGACATGTCGAGCAAGCTTTCCAGCAAATGCTCCGTAGATAGCAACGCAGCTCCAGCACTCTTTGCATGTTCAATTTGGCGCTCGCGAACCGTGGTAACTTGCTCGATATGGTCAGGCTTTTTACTAAGGCTGCTACTCAATGCGGCGATAAATAATCTTGCCGCGTGAAGCGGTTGCAACAGGTCATGACTTGCAGCGGCGAGGAATCGGGTTTTGCTCGCGTTGGCTTGCTCCGCGTCGGCTTTTGCGCGTTCTAGCGCGATAGTGCGTTCGGCCACGCGGACTTCCAACTGCTCATTTGCTTCGACCAGTGATTGCGCCGCTTTGTGACGTTCGCTAACATCGGTGTAGGTGGCTATGTAGCCCCCTTCAGGCATCCGGTCGAAAACGATTTCGATGACGCGGCCATCCAATCGCCTCCGCTCGTAAACATATGGCCATTTCAGCCCCGGCGTTGCCGATTTTATCTTAACGATAAACTCCGCGAGGCCTTCGGCGCCTAACTCGCCTCGGGCGGAGTTAAAACTGAAAATACCCGATATAGGCAGTCCAATTCGTACAAAATTACGCGGCAGGTCGACAATATCTATAAAGCGATCGTTCCATGCGGTGATGCAAAAATGTTTATCAAAAGCGCAGAGACCTTGTGGAATGCTTTCCAGCATGCCTCGCATCAGGCTGTGATTGATACGAAGCGCTTCGGATGCCTCATCCAGCATCTCTTTGGCCGCCGACCGAGAAAGCAGCTTGCTTTCCAGCGCTGCGGACATCACCACTCGCGCCGAGGCGGCACCAATTGCGCCGGACAAAAGCTGCTCCGTGAAACGTATGGCGTCGAGATCGACAAATCCCGTTTCGGTTAAAGCCGGTCCGACGCCTAGACGGCGTCGATTTAAATAGTCGTCGAAGACGGTAGCACCTGTTGCAGGACCGAGAAAACCGATAACGAGCGCTCGGAGATCTTCAAGACGTATGATCGCCCGCAGGCGCCCCTGGGTTTGCCTTCCCTCCAGTCGATAGTCGACGAAAGCATCCGCCTGAATGCGGTCGATTGAGCTTTGTCCCTGCACTAAAGATACAAGCCAGAAGATGAAGATATTTGCCGTCAAACTCCAGATCGTTGCGTGAGTAATAATGTCAAACTGACCTGTACCAAATGGCGCATTTTGCCGCCACCATGTGGGGCCAAGTGGCGAGTTGCGCAGAAACTCCGAAAGGAGCGGCAGATCGCTGGCGAAGGAAGGCAATAGAAGTGTATACGCCCAAACGGCCATGCCGGCTGCGATGCCGGCGGCGGCGCCCGCGCGGTTGGCCCGCCGCCAGTAGAGCCCGCCGAGAAATGGCGGTCCGAGCTGCGCAATGGCGACAAACGAAACGAGGCCGATCAGAGTTAGGGGATAGCTTTGGTCCATAAGCCGGTGCATGAGATAGGCGAGCAGCAGGACGCCCACCACGCAGATGCGCCGGATAATGAGAAGCTGCGAGCCGACATTGCCGCCCAGCACGAAACTTGGCCGCCCGGCGCTCATGATGGCCGGTACAATCACGTCGTTGCACAACATGGTGCTCAGCGCTACGACCGACACGATGACCATGCCGGTCGCGGCCGAAAAGCCCCCTATGTAGGCGAGCAAACTTATACCCGTCGCATCCGCACTTATCGGCAGCATGATCATGAAGGTGTCGGGGGTTACGTTGTCGCCGAAAGTGACAAGACCCGCGATGGCTATCGGCACCATAAAAATACTAAAGGCTGCAAGATAAAGCGGATATAGCCACCGTGCTGTTCGCATGTGGCTCGCAGACTCGTTCTCCACCATCGCAACGTGAAAAGCCTGGGGCAGACAAAGGAAAGCAATGAAAGAAATGATCGTGCCCGATATCCAGACGGGATGGGTCAAATCGACCTCTAACAGTTTTTGAAGCCTCTGGTCCTGGCTCGCGCGAGACAGAAGGTCTTGCATGCCGTCAAACATGCCGAAAACGATAAAACCCGCCACGGCGAGAAACGCGGCGATCTTCACAAGGCTTTCAAACGCAATAGCAAGCATCAGCCCGCGATGATGCTCGCTGGAGTGAACGTGGCGAACGCCAAAAATGATTGCAAACAAGGCCATTGATACAGCAACTGCAAATGGCGTGTCCTGCCAGCCCGGGGCATTGCCTGCATCCGCACTTTTCGCTGCGCTAACCAGAACGTCAAAGCTGGTTCCAACGGCTTTTAGTTGCAATGCTATGTAAGGCAACACGGCGATAAGAGCCGCAATGGTAACGATGGCCGCGATTGTCTGACTTTTGCCGTACCGCGACGCAATGAAGTCGGCGATTGAGTTCACATGGTGCGCCTTGGCGATGGTGTAGATGCGCAAAAGCAGCGGCTGACAACATATCAGGATAAGTGTTGGCGCAATGTAGATCGGCAGGAAATCTATGCCGCTTTCCGCCGCGCGCCCAACCGAGCCGTAGAAGCTCCATGACGTGTTATAAATCGCGAGCGTCAAAGCGTAGGCGCATACGGCCTGCCATGACCCAGGACGTAGCAAAGAGCCCTTCGCCGCTTGGCGATCTCCCCACCACGCCACCAAAAATAAGATCCCCACATATGCTGTAGAGATAACAACCACAATCCATGCTGGCATTGATTATTCGTAACGGCACTTGAAAGAGGTGACGAGTCTTAACAGGCGTAGATCGCTAAATTTTTAAGCGTAAAGTTATGTTTTGCCTATTTAGAAGGCAACCGATGTTCCCGCGAACATACGCGAGCGAAAGTATTAAGTCCCGTGACCGAAGGTAGGTGAAGTCAATTCCCTACTCCGCGTTAAAACTGGACTGGTATTAGCAAGATATAAAGATAGGCAGCGCGGTCGGCAACGGGACCGTAAGCCTTAGGCGTGCGGAGGAATTGATGCTGGCGGCTCTCCGGATTTCCAGGGCAATTGATGCGTTAAATACTGCCCTCGGGCGTTCCGCCGCGTGGCTGATTTTGCTCGCGGTAATCATAAGCGCGATGAACGCTATCGTCCGGAAAGTATTCGATTCCTCGTCAAATGTCTGGCTGGAGATGCAGTGGTATTTATTCGGCGCCGTGTTTCTCGTCTGCGCGGCGTGGACGCTGATCGCCAACGAACACATCCGCATCGATATTGTTTCGAATTTTTACTCAAAGCGTACGCGGAGCCGCATTGAGCTTTTCGGTCATCTGTTTTTCCTTTTGCCCATGACGATCGTCATGATCGTGACGACCTACCCGTTTTTTGTCCGCTCGTTTCTGGAAAACGAGCAATCGAGCAATGCGGGCGGCTTGCCTGTTTATCCTGCCAAGCTTCTCATTTTGCTCGGGTTTTGTCTCCTTTTTCTACAGACAATGTCGGAAATTATCAAACGTGTCGCCATGATGCGCGGCGTAATCGAGGAGCGGGGTGTCGGCGGACATCATGATATGGCGGAAGCTGAAGCACAGCGGCTGAAAGAAGCGCTGGAGGCTGAGGCGGCAAAAAAACTGGAAGATGCGGCAAACTCCGCCCGGACGCCCAAAGCCACTCAGTAAATTTTTCTGGAGACTTGTTTATGGCTGTTTTTATCGCAGAAAACATGGCGCCGATCATGTTTCTGGCCCTTGCTTTGTTCCTGCTGCTTGGCTACCCGGTCGCGTTTTCGTTAGCAGCGTGCGGCCTTTCCTTTTTTGTCATCGGCGTGGAGCTTGCGCCCTTTTCCGATGGCGCGATCACATTATCCTGGCCGCTTTTGCAATCGCTCCCCGAACGCATCCTGGGGATTATGAACAACGATGTTCTGCTGGCCATACCTTTCTTTACATTAATGGGGCTGATACTCGAACGATCTGGTATGGCGGAGGATTTACTTGAGACAATTGGGCAACTTTTCGGCACTGTTCGAGGTGGGCTTGCCTATGCTGTGGTCTTCGTGGGCGCTCTTCTTGCCGCAACGACTGGCGTAGTTGCGGCGTCCGTTATCTCGATGGGCCTTATTTCGCTGCCTATCATGCTCCGCTACGGGTACGACAGGCGAGTTGCTTCTGGCGTCATCGCCGCATCAGGCACCCTTGCGCAGATTATTCCCCCCTCGCTTGTTCTTATCGTACTCGCTGATCAGCTCGGACGCTCGGTTGGGGATATGTATGAGGGCGCGTTCATTCCGGGCCTGCTGCTCGCATCCATTTATGCGCTTTACATCTTTCTGGTGTCGACCTTTTTTCCGCAAGCAGCTCCTGGCCTACCACCCGAGGATCTTGGTTTTCGTGAGGAAAGTGGCAAGCGCGGACTTACTTCGTTGTTGATTCTTACTGTTGTTTCTGGCTGGGTTGGCTATTTCGTCATGCGGAACCAGCCGTATAATAGCGCAGACTTCGTGATTTTGGTGATGGCCGCCGCCATAACCTTTGCCTTTAGCGTCGCGCTTATAAACTGGGTCATTCACAAACTCACCGGATTTCGCTTCCTATCGCAGATCGCGCAGCAAGTCACCTTCGTCATGGTGCCGCCACTGGCTCTCATATTCCTCGTTCTGGGCACAATTTTTGTCGGCATTGCCACGCCGACTGAGGGTGGGGCCATGGGAGCGATGGGTGCGCTGCTCCTCGCCATTTTCAAACGCATTCTAGATAGTAACCCCAACAGATTTAATCTTACTTTGCTGCGTTCCGCTATTGAATCAACTGCAAAACTGTCCTCATTCGTACTCTTTATACTCGTCGGAGCGCGCATCTTCTCGCTTACATTCTACGGTGTAAACGGTCACATCTGGGTAGAACATCTGCTTACTTCGCTGCCCGGCGGGCAAACGGGATTCCTTATATTTGTAAACATACTTGTATTCTTTCTTGCATTCTTTCTAGATTTTTTTGAGTTAGCATTCATTATAGTGCCGTTGATTGCTCCGGTTGCAGATAAATTAGGAATCGACCTGATTTGGTTTGGCGTTATTCTCGCCGTGAATATGCAAACCAGCTTTATGCACCCGCCCTTTGGTTTTGCGCTGTTTTACCTGCGGTCGGTCGCGCCCAACGCGCCTTACAAAGACAGACTTACCGGCAAAACTATGGCCCCCATCACCACGGCGCAGATTTACTGGGGCGCAGTCCCGTTCGTCATCATTCAATGCATCATGGTGGCTCTGGTTATCGCGTTTCCGAGCATGGTCACTCATTACAAGGATGAGGGTGGACTAAAGGGCGACCCCAGCAAAATCGAGATTTCCGTGCCGACTTTCGGGAGCGGGAGCGAAGGCTTGGGGATTCCCGGTCTGACCCTAGATGGGCCGATTCCCGGCCTTGCGCCGCCGCCAGAAACAATCCCCGGCCTCTCATCGCCGCAGGCGTCTCCGGACATTCCTGGCCTCGCTCCCTCGTTGCAGATGCCTGGCGCGTCGCCGTTAACCGCGAACCCCGCACCGGATGTCAAGCCATAATGAACGACCGATGTTTACGAGCGAAGTCTTCCATTAAACCCGAGGAGTAAATTTCATGAAGAGACGTGAGTTTCTGAAAAGGAGTGGAGTTGGCGTCGTGGCCGCAGCAGCGGTCGCCACTCCGGCGATTGCACAATCATCGCCGGAGATCAAATGGCGGCTGGCGTCTAGCTTTCCCAAGTCACTCGATACTGTCTATGGCGGCGCTGAAACCTTCTCCAGGGCGCTGGCGGAGATCACCGACAACAAATTTCAGGTGCAGATTTTCGCGGCGGGCGAAATCGTGCCCGGCTTGCAGGTTGCCGACGCCGTGACGACCGGAACGATCGAAATAGGCCATACTGCTTCATATTACTACTGGGGCAAAGACCCGACCTTTGCTATCGCCACATCCGTGCCATTCGGCCTTAATCAGCGGATGCAAAATTCGTGGATGTATGAGGGTGGCGGTATCGACCTCATGAACGAGTTTTTCGCCAAGCACAACATCTATGCCCTGCCCGCAGGCAACACAGGGGCCCAGATGGGCGGGTGGTTCCGCAAGGAAGTGAATACCGTCGAAGACTTCAAAGGCTTGAAGATGCGTGTCGGCGGTTTCGCTGGTTCGGTGCTTTCCCGCCTTGGGGCCGTGCCGCAACAGATCGCAGCGGGCGACATCTATCCGGCGCTGGAAAAGGGCACCATCGACGCCACGGAATGGATCGGGCCTTACGACGATCAGAAGCTCGGTTTTTACAAGGTCGCTAAATATTATTACTACCCGGGCTGGTGGGAAGGTCAGACCATGTTCCATCTTTTCTTCAACAAGGAAAAGTATGAGGGCTTGCCCAAAGCATACAAGGCCGCCATCAAAGCTGCCGCTCACGAGGCCAACACCGTGATGATGGCGCGCTATGATCGCTTAAATCCAACGGCGATAAAACAGCTCGTCGGCAATGGCGCGGTGCTAAAGGCTTTCAACGAAGCAATCTTTACCGCCTGCTTTAAGGCGGCAAACGATACATATGATGAAATCTGCGCCAAAAACCCCGACTTCAAAAAAGCCTATGAAGCGATGAAAGCGATCCGTAATGAGGGATATCTCTGGCAACAGATCGCCGAAAATACTTTCGACAGTTTCATGATGTCGCAGCATCGCAGGAAGGCGATATAGGGGTTCCTAAACGCCTATATCGCTACATCTACCTGGAGCAAGTATTCATGCTGCTGCGCATATCGCAGTGGCATGAATACTATCAGCTGTGCCGGATCGTCGGTCGTGCCGATCCCATACAAGACATCGCGCGAACCTCCCGCAATTTCTGCCCACACATGTTCGGGTAATATGCGCTTTCAGACCGTGATTGCCCAGCAAATCCGCCAACGCTTTCTCCGTTGCGCGCATTGCACACCCCTTCAGCATTTTTTTATTTTGACAGGTTTTGGTCAGTTTTTGTGGGTAAGCTTTGTCAATCTTAAACGGGGAGTATCCTTATGGTCGACGTAACACCGATCGCGGCATCCGGCGCCAATGCCAATCTGGAAAAAGCGCTTGAGGAAGGG
>JBGSLP010000170.1:0-4486 GCA_041740655.1 Alphaproteobacteria bacterium | reverse complement strand
CCGGGTCGAGATGGCGAGGCCGGTCGACGGCGGCAGGCCGCTGTGCTGCGGGCGCACCTTTCTCGCGGCCGGAATGGTTGACGAGGCCCGATCAGAGGCTTCCCGTCTGGTCGAGGCCATGTTGCCCATGGTGCGGCAAGGAGCAGTGATCGTTGGTCTTGAGCCAAGCTGCCTGCTGACCTTGCGCGATGAACTTGGGGCAATGTTGCCCGGCGGCGAGGCCGCGGAAATCGCCGCTTCCGCCAAACTGATCGGCGAGTTTCTTTGGAGCGAGACGGCGCGCGGCAACATAACGATGAATTTTAAGGCATTAGAGCAACGCGTTCACGTTCACGGCCACTGTCATCAAAAATCGTTTGGCGCACATCAACCCGAGGTTGCAATCCTGAATTCGATACCCAAACTCTCGGTAATCAATATCGAATCAAGTTGTTGCGGCATGGCGGGAGCTTTTGGTTATAATAAAGACACCTTTGCGGTTTCGTTGAAGATGGCTGAACTCAGCCTTCTCCCTGCTGTTCGGAGCGCCGCTTTAACGGACGGCATTGTCGCCAGCGGATTTTCCTGCCGTCACCAGATCAAGGACGGCACAAACCGGACGGCCCGGCATGCCGTCCACATATTGAAGGAAGCGCTTACATGACGAATTTGAGCCTGCTGCGCGAAGTGGAGGAGAAATTCGGCGCGCCTTCCGATGGCTTAAATGTGATTGTGCGCGAACAGTTACACGACCGGCTCCTAAGTGCGCTGCGGGAGATGATAGCCAGCGGCGAGTTGAAGGCTGGCGAGAAAATTCCCGAGCGCGAGTTGTGCGAGCGATTTCAGGTTTCCCGCACACCCTTGCGCGAAGCTCTGAAGGTGCTTGCCTTCGAGGGTTTCGTCAAACTCAAGCCAAATCGCGGCGCCGTCATTGCGGAATTAACGCTCGCCGAACTCACGGAGGCTTTTCCGATCATTGCGGTCGTTGAGGAACTGGCCGGAGAACTTGCGTGCAAGAACATGCCAGACTCTGAGATTGCCCTGGTTCGGCGCATGCACGACGAAATGGCGATGCACTTTGCGCAGCGCGACATCAAACCTTACTTCGACCTCAACCAGCGCATCCATCAGGCCATACAGCTCGGCGCGCGGAACGATACGCTTTACGGCATCTATCGCAATATCGAGGCACGCGTCCGGTGTGCCCGACTTTTCGTGAACGTGTCGGAAAATCGCTGGGCGGAGGCGATGGCGGAGCACGAAATCATCATCATCGCACTCGAAGCGCGAGATGGCGCGGCATTGTCCAAAATTCTCAAGAAGCACGTTGTTGGAAAATTCAGCCGGCTTCAGGACATGTTTGCCCGCGAAGGCGCTCTTGCGGCCGATGCGGTGGATATCGGCGATTGAGCGGGCTATCGGTGGGTCGTACGCAACCAACGATAGCTTTTGCACTAGCGCTTCGGCACGACTGCCGGGATCAGGCGGTCGATAACTTTCGCCGAGCATAGGACCCCTGGAAGCCCGGCGCCCGGATGTGTTCCGGCGCCCGTTAGGTAAAGACCCTTAACGCCCTCTGCCTGATTGTGGAACCGGAACCACGCGCTTTGCGTGAAATGAGGCGCGACCGAGAAGCCTGCCCCAGCGACGCTCAAATAGCGGCTCTGGAAATCCTCGGGCGTCATGTAGAAGTCCGAGGTTATGCAGTCCTTGAGGCCTGGCAGCATGGAGCGGTCGAGCGCATCGATGATCCGGTCGCGCAGCAGATCGCCCTCAATATTCCAGCGCAGCTTTCCCTGAAGGTTTGGCACTGGGCATAGAACATAGAACGAATCGCATCCGGCTGGCGCAAAGCTTGGGTCCGTCGCGGTCGGACGGTGGACATAGAGCGAGAAGTCATTCGCCAGCACCTTGCGCTTGAAGATGTCGTTGAGCAACTCGCGATAGCGCCGGCCCAACCAGATCGTATGGTGAGCGACATCCGGATATTGCTTGGTCGTGCCGAAATAGAGGACGTAAAGCCCCATCGACAGCCTCGCCGACTTCCGCTTAAAGCGCGCCGACCAGCTTTGGGCAGCCTTTGGCACCATGCTGCCGTACAAATGCATGGCATCGGCGTTCGAGACGACAACATCAGCGGCAATGAATTCGCCATCCTCAAGCATGACGCCGGTTGCGCGGCCGCCTTCCACCACGATCTCCTTGACCGTCGTGTTCATGCGCGTCTGGATGCCGGTTTCCGCCATCAGCTTGCCGAGCGCATCGACGAGCGCTCCCGTGCCGCCCATCGCGAAATAGACGCCCCATTTTCGTTCAAGGAAATGGATGAGGCCATAAATGCTGGTGGTGTCGAACGGCGAGCCGCCAACGAGCAACGGCTGGATCGACAACGCCTGCCGCAACTTCGGGTGTTTGATATGCTTGCAGACGAACTGCCAGACGGTGTTGTAGCTGCCAAGCGTCACGAGGCGCGGGATCTGCTTGAGCATGGTCAGTGGATTGTGAAACGGACGGTCGGCAAGCTCTGTAAAGCCCGCATCGAAAAGCTTGCCTGAATGCTCCAGCAGGCGGTCATATCCATCGGCGTCGGCGGGATTGAAGCGCGCCATCTCGGCCTTGGTTTCCGCCAGCGTGCCGCCATAATCGAAGGTGGAGCCGTCCTCGTCGAACCAGAACCGATACCATGGCTTCAGGGGCACGAACTTGACGTAATCCTCGCGATTTTTGCCGAAGAGCTCGAACAATTCGTCGAACAGGAACGGCGCGGTGATGACCGTTGGGCCGGCGTCGTGCTTGTAGCCGTCGCGCTCGAAAACCTGTGCGCGCCCCCCGAGCTTTGCGCCACGCTCGATCAGCGTCACGCCATACCCCTTGGCGCGCAGCCGCAAGGCCGCCGCAAGTCCGCCAAAGCCGCTCCCCACAACAACCGCCAGCCGCAAGGGGTTCTGCGCCTTCTCAAAAGGCGCCTTTATCGAAGTCATTTCATTCATGATTTAATCGCTTATCACAGCTTAAGAACAGGATCATGCAGTTTTGCGTCACTGCCTCTTTATTCGAAGGCGCTGGCGCTGTAAAACAACGACAACGCATTGACGGCGCGCTGTGTTGGCGGAAGATTAATTGCTGCCATCACTACGACGCGCGGAAGCTGCTGGATTTGACGCGCATCCGCGCGCCAGGAATTGGCTCAAAGGGCAAGGCATTGTCGCAACCGGCGAAAATGGACGACGTTAAATCCCTGCTGGAGCGCTTCCGGCTTCAGACCGGCGAGCGGCTGCAAACCTTGATGACCGTGCCCGGCGTGCCCCAGCAACTATCGGATTCGATGCGCTACAGCCTGCTTGCCCCCGCCAAGCGCATACGGGCGGCGCTGGTGATGGCGTCGGCTATTCAATGGGGCGTGGAGCCTCGCCGCGCGCTCGATGCGGCTTGCGCGGTCGAAATGGTGCACGCGGCTTCCCTCATTCTGGATGACCTTCCGGCAATGGATAACGCGACCCTCCGCCGGGGTGCGCGCGCCAACCACAAGGTTTATGGCGAAGCGACCGCTATCCTCTCGGCCATCGGCCTACTCAGCCATGCGTTTGGCGTTATCGCGCGCGATGAGGCGCTCAGCGTTGGCGTCCGCACGGCGATCTGCGACCGCCTTAGCGTTGCGATTGGCCCCGGCGGATTGGTCGCAGGGCAGGAGATCGATCTCCACGGCGACGCCGAGAAAAAAACCGTCGAAGGCGTTGAGAGCATGTACGCCGGCAAAACTAGCGCGCTGTTCTGCGTGTCAGCGGAGATCGGCGCCATTGTCGGCGGCGCGTGCGACGAAGGCCGCCGTGCCATGCACCTTTACGGAGAACATCTCGGCGTCGCCTTTCAAATCCTGGATGACGTCCTCGACGCCGTGGGCAATCAGTCCGTGGCCGGTAAGGATGTGCGCGTCGACATAGATCGCCCGACAGTCGTCACCCTGCTGGGGATACCGGGTGCCGAAGATCGCGCCGCAAAACATCTGGAAAAAGCCGCCGACGCCGCCCGCAGCGCAGGGACTGGTGAACCGTTAGGCGCCTTTGCGCAGTATCTGACCGAGGCGATGCAGGTGAAGCTGTTCGAGGCGAGGCGACCTTCGGCTGCGAGCCAGTGACGCATTGCAAATCGCCGCTCAGAAGCAGACATAACTCAGCGAGCATCCGAAGATAGGTAGCGCCATGGAATACCTCTATAACACCGCGATTTTTCTGGCCGTGTTCTTTTTCATGGAGGGCCTTGCGTGGTTCACGCATAAATATGTCATGCACGGCTTCATGTGGTTCTTGCATGAGTCCCACCACGAACCGCGCCACGGGATGTTCGAGTTGAACGACCTGTTCGGCGTGTTTTTCAGCTTCGTCGCCATGGGCCTCATCTATTGGGGCTGGACCGGGCCGAGCGAGGCGTTTTATGCGGGGCTGGGCGTCACGGCTTATGGCGCCGTGTATTTTCTCGTCCATGACGTGCTGGTGCATCGCCGCGTCGC
>JBGSLP010000169.1:0-2385 GCA_041740655.1 Alphaproteobacteria bacterium | reverse complement strand
GGAGAGCTTGAACGCGTTCATCAGCGCGGGCTTCGGCTCATCCTCCTGCCGGATGATGCGGATGACCTCATCCAGATTGAGGTAGGCTATCAGGTAGCCGCCCAGCACTTCTAGGCGATGCTCGATCTTGGCGAGGCGATGGCGCGAGCGGCGGCCTAGCACGTCGCGGCGATGGGCCAGCCATTCATTCAGCAGCGGCCTGAGGCCCATCACCTGCGGCACGCGGCCCTTGCTCAAGACGTTCATGTTGAGCGGGAAGCGCACCTCAAGCTCGGTGAGCTTGAACAGCCCCTCCATCATCACGTCCGCGTCCACGGTGCGCGTTTTCGGCTCGATGACG
Source organism: Alphaproteobacteria bacterium (assembly GCA_041740655.1). Classification (GTDB taxonomy): domain Bacteria; phylum Pseudomonadota; class Alphaproteobacteria; order Rhizobiales; family Rhodomicrobiaceae; genus JAWXCE01. The sequence continues at coordinate 2,045 of JBGSLP010000169.1, read as the reverse complement.
ATGCGGATATCCTCGGCCGACTGATCGTCGATGTCGCCGACAAGCGGCAGTTTTTTCAACTCCATTAGTTCGGCGATCTTCTCGATCAGCCGCGACTTCTGCACCTGATACGGAATTTCAGTGACGATGATCTGGTAGCCGCCACGCCCCGTCTCCTCACGCCGCCAGCGCGCCCGCAAGCGAAAGCCGCCGCGCCCGGTCTTGTACGCCTCAACAATCGCGGCGCGGTCTTCCACGATCACGCCGCCGGTCGGGAAGTCGGGGCCGGGCACGAAGTCGATGAGCTTGTCTGCACCCGCGTTCGGGTTTTTGATGAGATAAAGCGCGGCGTCGCAAAGCTCGTCCAGATTGTGCGGCGGTATCGAGGTCGCCATGCCCACCGCGATGCCCGAAGAGCCGTTCGCGAGCAGGTTCGGGAAGTTCGAGGGGAGCACCACCGGCTCCGAGTTCTCGCCATCATAAGTGTCGCGAAACTCGACAGTGTCCTCGTCGATGCCCTCCAGCAGACTGGCTGCGACAAGCGTCAGCTTGGCCTCGGTATATCGCATCGCGGCGGCGTTATCGCCGTCGATATTGCCGAAATTGCCCTGACCGTCGATGAGCGGATAGCGCTGCGCAAAGTCTTGCGCGAGCCGCACCAGCGCATCATAGATCGACTGGTCGCCATGCGGATGGAACATGCCGATCACATCGCCGACGACACGCGCGGATTTCTTGAAGCCGCCCTCGGGATCGAGCTTCAACTGCCGCATGGCGTAAAGCACACGCCGGTGCACAGGCTTCAGCCCGTCGCGCGCATCGGGCAGCGCCCGACCCATGATGGTCGAGAGCGCATAGGCGAGATAGCGGCTCTCCAGCGCATCCCGTAAATTCACCGGCTCAATCGAGGAGCCATCAAGAATCGTTTCATCGGTCATAAACGAGCACTAGCCCTTTCCCGCTCGCCCCTCAAGCCTGACGCTCGTGATTATCAAACCCTGATTTCGTAGCCGACCATGCAAAGGCGGCTTCCCCGCATTTGACGAACGGGTGGAGGGGGCTTAAGAACGGCGCGGTTAACTTGCCTTAACCACATCGATTCTTACCGACATGGAGCGGCGTTTCCCGCCGTCGCAACGTATGAAGCTCAAGGATTTGCTGGGAGACGCGCCCGAGGGCCAAGACTGGAGCGACATCGTTGTGACGGGCGTCACCTCGGACAGCCGCGAGGTCAAGCCGGGGTTTCTGTTCGCGGCGTTGCCGGGAGTCAACTCCGATGGCGCGTCGTATATCGGCAGCGCGATCGAGAGCGGCGCGGCGGCGATTTTATTGTCCGATAGCGCGTCGCAAACGACGAACGGCGCAACCCGGTATATCCGCGATCCCAATCCGCGCCGCAGATTTGCGATGATCGCGGGGAAGTTTTACGATACACAGCCGGACACGGTCATTGCCGTCACGGGGACGAATGGGAAAACCTCCGTTGCGTCTTTCGTGCGCCAGATATGGGAGACACTCGGTCGCCGCGCCGCCAGCCTTGGCACCGTGGGTCTCGTCTCGCCGCTCGGCGACAAGCCGGTCGCGCACACGACGCCTGACCCGGCAGCGCTGCATGCCATGCTCGCCGAACTTGCGACCGGCGGAGTGGACGCGTTGGCGCTGGAAGCGTCCAGCCATGGGCTTGAGCAGCACCGGCTGGATGGTGTGAGGATCGCAGCGGCGGCGTTCACCAACATCACGCGCGATCATCTCGACTACCACAAGAGTTTCCGCGCCTATTTCGACGCAAAGCTGCGGCTTTTCGATCTTCTGCCTGCAGGCGCGCCCGCGATCATCAACGCTGATCAATTGGAGGCTGCTGAAATCGCCGGGGTTGCGGATGATCGGCGGCTCGATGTCCTAACGGTTGGCAGGTTGGGCGCAGGGATCAAGCTTATCGGCGTCGAGCAGGATAGCCTGAGCCAGCGCCTGACGGTTCGCTATCAGGGCAAAACCTACAAAACCCTGTTGCCGCTCGCTGGTGATTTCCAGGCGTCTAACGCGCTCATCGCGGCGGGCCTCGCGAT
>JBGSLP010000168.1:0-7335 GCA_041740655.1 Alphaproteobacteria bacterium | reverse complement strand
GGCGCCAAGACCTTCAAATCAAGCCTCAAGGCGGAGCCATCAGCCATCCTTCTCGACGCCAACGGCTCGGTCGGCAAAGCTTATGCCGCCGAGGTGACGCCACACATGTATGTGATCGACAAGAATGGCGCGCTGGCGTTCATGGGCGGCATCGACAACAATCCGTCCGCCGACCCGGCGACCATCAAAGGCGCGAAAAACCACGTCCGCGCAGCGCTTGACGATCTGAAAGCCGGCAAAGCTGTCGCCGAGGCGATCACGCGCCCCTATGGCTGCTCGATCAAATACAAATCATGAATGGAATGAGGCGGTTCTCGTGGGAGCCGCCTTTGTTCAATTTTATTGAACGGTGCCAATTTTTACACTATGACTCGAGCCGGGCGTGACAAACGCCCGGCTTTTCTGCATTTTGATAGCGTGTAAAACGTCTTTCTGTTTATGTGCGCTTGCGAAATGACCGGCATTCGGTTTCTTTATTCCGGCATTATTGGAAAAATTTGCCATGATGAAGCTTAAAACGGTGTTGCTGTGCATTGCGGCCGTTACAGTAAGCGCGTGCGATCAGAAGCCTCAACAACAGGCGGCCCCCCCGCCACCCCCCGTCACAGTCGCCCAGCCTATCCAGAAGACCGTAACCGAATGGGATGAATATACCGGCCGCTTCGATGCGGTCGATTTTGTCGAGGTGCGCGCGCGCATCAGCGGCGTTCTAAACGAAGTGCGCTTTCGCGACGGCGACACCGTCAAAAAGGGCGATCTGCTATTCGTTATTGATCCCCGTCCATTCGAGCGCGTTCTTGACCGTGAAAAAGCCAATCTCGTCTCAGCGCAGGTCCGCGCCGAATTCACCGCCAAAGATGTTGAGCGCGCGCGCCCTCTTCTCAAAAATTCGACTATCTCGGAGCAGGTTTTCGACCAGCGCGTGCAGGCGCAGCGCGAGGCGGAGTCGGCGGTTCGCTCAGCCGAGGCCAGCGTGCGGTCGGCAGAACTGGATGTGGAATTCACACGCATCACCGCCCCGATTTCCGGGCGCATAAGCCGGAAGCTTGTAACCGAGGGCAACTACGTCACCGGCGGCTCAGGCACAGGCACGCTGCTGACGACAATCGTTTCCCTCGACCCGATCTACTTTTATTTTGATGTGAGCGAAAACGACTATCTGAAATACACGCGGCTCGACCAGATGGGAACGCGCCCGTCGTCGCGCACGACCGCCAATCCTGTCACGTTGGCGCTGGGCGACGAGACCAATTTCCCGCATGAGGGCAAAATGGATTTCGTCGACAACCGCCTCGACACCGCAAGCGGCACGCTGCGAGGTCGGGCGGTGTTCGAGAACAAGAATGGACTGTTTCAGCCCGGCCTTTTCGCTCGCGCGCGCCTCATTGGCAGCGGCGAATATAAGGCGGTGATGCTACCCGAGCAGGCGATCGCCACCGATCAATCCAACCGCATCGCTTATGTGGTCGCCGAGGACGGCACAGTGGCTGCGAAACAGCTGACGCTTGGACCGGTGATCGACGGTTTGCGCGTCATCCGCAGCGGATTGGAGCCGACTGACTGGGTAGTCGTAAACGGCGTTCAGCGCGCCCGCGCAGGCTCCAAGGTCAACGCACAGAGATCGACGCTCGACGCGAGCGGCAAACTGGCGGCGAGTCAGTGATGGACGGTCGGCAGCAGGCATAGCGGCGACGCAGGGAACTCCCTCGCGCCATTGAGGAATTGTCATGCAGTTCAGTCATACCTTCATCCGCCGTCCGATCTTCGCGGCCGTTCTCTCAATTTTCATCGTCATTGTTGGCGGCATTGCCTACGGCACGCTGCCGGTTTCGCAGTTTCCCGAGGTAGCGCCTCCTACCGTCTCCGTAACGGCCACCTACTCCGGCGCCAACGCACAGGTCGTTGCCGACACCGTCGCAACCGTGCTTGAGCAGGAGATCAACGGCGTCGAGAACATGATTTACATGTCCTCGCAGTCGACCTCATCCGGCAGCGTGACGATTTCCGTCGTATTCGAATTGGGCACCAATCTCGATCAGGCGCAGGTGCTGGTGCAAAACCGCGTCGCCGTCGCCGAGCCTCGCCTGCCGGAAGAAGTGCGGCGCACCGGCGTCGTGGTGCGCAAGAACTCGCCCGACCTGCTGATGGTCGTGCACATGATCTCGCCCGACAACACCTATGACGGCATCTATATTTCCAACTACGCGCTGCTGCAGGTGCGCGACCGCGTCGCCCGCGTCAAAGGCGTCGGCAACATCAATCTGTTCGGCCTTCGTGAATATTCGATGCGTGCGTGGCTCGATCCGGACAAGATCGCGTCGCTCAACATGACCGCATCCGAGGTGATCGCCGCGCTGCGGGGGCAGAATATTCAGGTCGCCGGGGGATCGCTTGGCCAGCCGCCGCTCAATGACAACAGCACCGCATTTCAAACCACGCTGCAACTGCGCGGTCGCCTCACGCAACCCGAGGAATTTGGCGAGATCGTCATCAAAACCGGCGACGAAGGCCGGATAACCCGCTTGCGTGATGTTGCGCGGATCGAACTCGGCGCGCTCGATTATCAGACGAACGGTTATCTCGATGGCAAGCCGGCGGTGGTGCTCGCGGTCTCGCAGACGCCAGGCTCGAACGCGCTTGAAGTTGCGAATGGCGTCAAGGCTGTTATGGCAGAGGTTGCTACGAGCTTCCCCAAAGGCCTCGAATACCGGATTATCTACAATCCGACGGAATTCATCGAAAAGTCCGTCGAGGAATTGCTAAAGACCATTTTCGAGGCGGTCGCACTCGTCGTGATCGTCGTGCTGGTCTTCCTGCAAAGCTGGCGCGCGACGATCATCCCGGTGGTCGCCATCCCGGTCTCGCTGATCGGCACCTTCGCGGTCATGGCCGGCATCGGATACTCGATCAACAACCTGACGCTGTTCGGCCTCGTTCTCGCGGTTGGCATCGTGGTCGACGACGCCATTGTCGTGGTGGAGAACGTCGAGCGAAAACTGGCCGAGGGCCTCTCGCCGCGGGAGGCATCGTTCGCAACTATGGACGAGGTCGGCGTGGCGCTGATCTCCATCGCGCTCGTGCTTTGCGCGGTGTTCATCCCGACGGCGTTTCTCGGCGGCATTACCGGGCAGTTCTATCGCCAGTTCGCGGTGACGATCGCGGTGGCGACGATCATATCCTGCTTCAACTCACTCACGCTCTCCCCTGCCCTCTGCGCCATATTGCTGAAGCCGCACGCCCATGGCGAGCGCCCGCGTCGTTCGTGGCTCAATCCGGCCCGCTGGGGCCAGGCGTTCAATGACGGCTTCAACAAGGTTTTCGGCTGGCTTGAGCGCGCCTACGCAAAGTTCGTGGGCGGCATCATCCGCATCAGCGCAGTGATGTTGCTTCTCTACGCCGGGCTGATCGGCCTTGCCGGTTACATGTTCGTGACCGTGCCGACCGGCTTTATCCCGCAGCAGGACCAGGGCTATCTCATTACGGCCTTCGAGTTGCCTCCCGGCGCATCGCTGGCCCGCACCGACGATGTGATCAAGCGCGCCGAAAAGATGATCCTCGAAACCCCCGGCGTTGCGCATACCGCGACCTTCACCGGCTTTTCGGGCGCGACATTCACCAACTCGTCGAACGCCGGCGCTATTTTCGTCGTGCTCAAGCCGTTCGAGGAGCGTGTGAAGGAAGGGCTGCCGGGCACAAAAATTCTGGCTGACCTACAGGGCAAGCTGTTCATGCAGTTTCAGGAGGCGCAGATTTTCGTCATCGCGCCGCCCTCCGTGCGTGGCATCGGCACCGGCGGCGGCTTCTCGATCCGTATTCAGGACCGTCGCGGGCGCGGCTTGCCGACGCTGACGCAGGCCACCTATGAACTTATGGCCGCCGCCAACCAGACGCCGGGCCTTGCCCGCGTCTTCACGACCTTCGCCATCAACACGCCGCAGGTTTTCATCGACGTCGACAGGGTGCGCGCGCAAATACTCGACGTGCCCCTTGAAAACATATTCGAGACGCTGCGGATTTATCTCGGCTCGGCCTATGTCAACGATTTCAACGCGTTCGGGCGAACCTACCGCGTCACGGCGCAGGCGGATTCTCAATATCGCATCAATCAGGAGGATATTGCGCGGCTGAAAACCCGCAGCGCCTCCGGGGCGATGGTGCCGCTTGGCTCTGTCGTGACGTTCCGCGATATTTCGGGCCCATCGCGAGTGCCGCGCTACAATCTATATCCTGCCATCGAGTTGCAGGGCTCGACGGCGCCCGGCATCAGTTCCGGCGAAGGCCTGCGATTGATGGAGGAGCTTGCCGCCCGCATCCTGCCCGACGGTATTGGCTACGAGTGGACGGAGCTTTCCTATCAGGAGAAGCAAGCAAGTGGGTCGGCCATCGTCGTGTTCGGCCTTGCGGTCCTGTTCGTGTTCCTTGCGCTGGCCGCACAATACGAAAGCTGGAGTCTGCCATTCGCTATCGTTCTGATTGTGCCCATGTGCCTGCTATCGGCGATTCTGGGCGTCTGGTCGCATGGGCTGGACGTGAACATCCTCACGCAGATCGGGTTTATCGTGCTAGCGGGACTTGCGGCGAAAAACGCGATTCTGATTGTCGAATTCGCCGTGCAGCTTGAAGAACAGGGGAAAACCCGGTTCGAGGCGGCGGTCGAAGCCAGCCGTCTGCGGCTTCGCCCAATTCTCATGACGTCGTTCGCCTTCACGCTCGGCGTGGTGCCGCTCTATATAGCGTCGGGCGCGGGTTCAGAAATGCGGCAGGCGCTCGGTACGGCGGTGTTTTACGGCATGCTCGGGGTAACGTTCTTCGGTCTGATCTTCACGCCGGTGTTTTACGTGGTCGTACGCGGCCTGTTCCCCGCAAAGAAACATGACGAAACTACTGGCGAAATGCGACCTCATCCTGCCGAGTAGCTGCGTCGGATACACGCAAATGTGACTGTTCGATAATTTTGAACAGTCTTAGTTTTGCAATAATGTAATTGTAAGCCGTGCAACTAGACGCGGCAATTCAGTCGTAAAATCGAGGTATTTTCATGATCCGCATGAACGTGAATGGCAAGGAAGTCGCCGTTTCCGCCGAACCAGACACCCCTCTGCTTTGGGTGCTGCGCGACGAGGTCGGCCTGACTGGGACTAAATACGGTTGTGGCATCCAGCAATGCGGCGCATGCCGCGTGCACATAGACGGCGAGTTGACGCCATCCTGCGGCGTCTTCATAGGCGACATGGACGGCAAATCCATCGTCACCATCGAGGGGCTATCTGGCAAGGTCGCTGAGGCGGTCGTTTCCGCCTGGGACAAGCATCAAGTCGTGCAGTGCGGCTATTGCCAGTCCGGACAGATCATGGCCGCGACCGCGCTGCTGACGAAAAACCCGAAGCCGAGCGACGCTGAAATCGACCTCGACGAAAACATGGGCCGCAACGTCTGCCGCTGCGCCACCTATCACCGCATCCGCGCCGCGATCCACGACGCCGCCAAAACGCTGGAGGGCTAAGCCATGAGACCCGGAGCACACGCAAATATTCCCCCTGTTTCCTTCGTAACGGCAAACCGCCGCCAGTTTCTCCAGGGCGCAGGCGCTCTCGGCGCCGGTCTGATCATAGGCTTCAATGTCGGCGCTGACGGCCAACTGCTCGCCGCCACCGGCGACCTCGTCGCCAACCCATTCGTCATCATTGCGCCCGACAGCACCGTCACGGTTCTCGCCAAGCACATCGAATTTGGCCAAGGGTCATACACTGGCCTTGCGACTATCGTCGCCGAAGAGCTTGACGCCGACTGGGCGCAGGTGAAGGTCGAGGCCGCGCCCGCCGATGCGTCGAAATACAATAACTCCGCGTTTGGCCCCGTGCAGGGCACTGGCGGATCGACCGCCATAGCGAATTCGTGGGAACAGTTGCGCACCGCCGGCGCGACCGCACGAGCGCTCCTCATCGCGGCAGCCGCCAAGGATTGGGGTGTACCAGCGAGCGAGATCACCGTCGAGAAGGGCCAACTCCGCCACGTTAAATCCGGTAAGTCAGCGTCTTTCGGCTCGCTCATCGCGACCGCGTCGAAACTGACGCCGCCCGCCAGCGCCCCGCTGAAAGACCCGAAGAATTTCAAACTAATCGGCACGAATGTTCCCCGTGTTGACGGTCGCGCGAAGCTAGACGGCAGCGCCATTTTCACCATGGACGTGAAGCGTCCGGGCATGCTGACCGCATTGCTCGCGCGTCCGCCCCTCTTTGGCGCGACCCTAAAATCATTCGATGCGACCGAGGCCAAGAAGGTCAAGGGCGTGGTCGACGTTGTCCAGACGCCCTTCGGCGTTGCGGTCTTGTCCAACACCGGCTTCTGGGCCGCCAAGACGGGCCGCGACGCGTTGACCATCGAGTGGGATGATTCCAAAGCCGAGAAACGCGGCTCGGATGATATCATGGCGGAATACAAGGCGCTGCTCACCAAGAAGGGCGCGCCGGTCGCCGAGAGCCGCGGCGATGTAGAACTGGCGCTTAAAGGCGCGGTCAAGGTCGTCGGCGGAGTTTATGAATTCCCCTACCTTGCGCACGCTCCAATGGAGCCTCTCGACTGCGTCGTCGAACTCAGCGATGGCAAGTGCGAAATCTGGGCCGGGTCGCAACTGCAAACCGTCGATCAGATCACGGCGGCGTCAATTGCGGGCCTGAAGCCTGAGCAGGTGATCATTCATACGCAACTCGCGGGCGGAAGTTTTGGCCGACGGGCAACTCCGAACTCAGACTCGACGGCTGAGGCCGTTGCCATCGCCAAGGCTTATGGCGGCAAAGCTCCGATCATGCTGATCTGGACGCGCGAGGACGATATTCAGGGTGGTCGGTATCGCCCGATTTTCGTGCATGAAGTGAAGGCGGGCCTCGACAAGGATGGAAATATCGTCGGCTGGCATCAACGCATCGTCGGTCAGTCATTCCTCAAGGGAACGCCGTTTGAGGGCCTGATCCAGAATGGGGTCGACACGACATCGGTCGAGGGCGCCAACAATCTTCCTTACGCCATTCCAAACTTTTACGTCGATCTGCACACGCCCGAAGTCGGTGTGCCGACACTTTGGTGGCGCGCAGTCGGCTCAACCCACACCGCCTACTCGACCGAAACGGTAATGGACGAGCTTGCCGAGGCGGCCGGAGAGGATCCCGTGGAGTTCCGGCGCAAACTCCTCGCCAAGCATCCGCGCCATCTGGCTGTGCTGAACCTTGCGGCGGAAAAAGCCGGATGGGGTGGGCCGCTGCCGGAGGGCGTTGCGCGGGGCGTCGCGCTGCATGAATCGTTCAAGAGCTATGTCGCCCAGATCGCTGAAGTGCGCAT
>JBGSLP010000167.1:0-3060 GCA_041740655.1 Alphaproteobacteria bacterium | reverse complement strand
CCCCCAGCATTCCAGCATGCACATCGCGCAATTCATCCCAAAGCAATTTAGCGGGTTGGTCGCGTGCGAGATCGAGATCGGCCATGAGAAATGTCCTCTTTCCAATGAATGCCGAAAGAACTTTCAACGCATGCGGAAGGTTCCTGCCGTTTCAGCGACGAGAGGCGCGAAGATTGCGTTATTCAGCGGGGAGGCGTCAGATAGTGTTATCGACCAAATCTGACAGGACAGCCGTCAGGTCGGTATCGAGATACGGCTTGGATATTCTCGGGATGGACCGCAAATGCTCGGGAAGCATGGCCCCGTCGGAGTATCCCGTTGCAAACGCGAAGGGGACGCCCATCCGCACCAGTTCCTCGGCGATGGGAATGCTCAACTCTTTGCCGAGCGTGACGTCCAGCAAGGCGGCGTCGATGGCCGCGCTGCGAACCTTTTCGAGCCCCTCCGATACGCTGCTGCTAGGGCCGACAACGGAATAGCCCAAATCCTCCAGCATCATGACGAGTTGCATCGACACCAGCGGCTCATCCTCGACGACAAGGATGCTCGGCCTTAAGTCCTGCTTCGCTTGATGAAGGCCTTTACTCATTCGATGGCTCTTACTTTCGGGATAACTGGTGGGTGCGCCAGGGATCGAACCTGGGACATGCTGATTAAGAGTCAACCGCTCTACCAACTGAGCTACGCACCCGCCTTCCTGCATGAAAGAATGGCGGCATCGCACGGCTGCGTCAAGGCGTGCCGCCTATGATGACTGCTTATTTGTCGGCGTCTTCGCGGCGCATACGATAAAGACCTGTCAGCATACCGTTGAGCGCGCTCGACCCATCGCCGCTATGCAGATCGATCCGGCCGACTTTCTCGACGAGCCGCTCTAGCGCCTCCAACTCTTTCAGCCGCAGCAGCAGCGGATTATCGTCCATCAGCTTGGCGGTGTTTAGGAGGGATCGCGTTGCGGCCGTCTCCTCCTGACGGCGGATCAGGTTGGCGCGGGCAACGCGCTCGGCCTCGACGACCTTGTTGATCAGGTCGCGAATATCGCCCGGCAGGATAACATCCTTGACGCCGATTTCGCCGATCTCGACGCCAAGTTCAGCGGCGCGCCCGGTCACGTAATCGCGAACCTGCGAGTCGATCGTATCGCGGGCGGCTAGAATTTCATCGAGCGTGCGCGACGCCACAGCCTCGCGGATGGCGAACTGGATGAAGCGGTAGATCGCATTCGAGGCGTCCGGCGAGCCAAGCAGCGCTTTCTGCACGTCCACAATCCTCGTGAACGCCGTCAGGGTGACGCGAATGCCGACCTTGTCTTTCGTCAGAATCTCTTGCGCGGTCACTTCCAGTGGCTGGGGGCGCAAATCCGCTTTCAGCACTTTCACGACGCGCCCTACATTCCAGAACGCATGGCGCCCGGGGCCAAGCCGCTCGCGGAACTCGCCATCGACGATCAACAGTCCGGCCTCGTTCGGGTCGATCAGCGAGAAAACTACGGCGGTCGTTGAGCGCGAGAGGTCGATTTTATCCAAGTGGCGCTTTTCTACCCGCAGGCTTTTCTCGGTGTCGATGGTCTCCGCGTCGACCTTCGTCACGGTTTTCCAGAACGCGCGCGTGGAGTTCGGCAAAACGAGGTGCTTTGCCTCGCCGTCGAGCGATACGATGGCGACTTCGTGCGGTCCTGTCTGAACAATGGCGAAATGCTCCTCCGCCAGTCGCGGGCGCGTCTGGGCGAACACCTGCGCACGCTCGGGCGCGATTTCAGCGCGCGCGACCTTGAGCGTTTCCAGAGTGAGCGCGCCGGTCGGATCGAATTCGGAATATTTGCCGGGGCCTGCGACGCCGATCCACTCGCCGTGGCGAAAAACCAGCGCGCGTTCATCATCGCGTAACGCGGCCGTGAGCCAAAATCCCCGTCTTTTCATGGTGTGCCTGCTTCAAAATGCGGAAGGTCGCCGAATGCCGCCCACGGCTATGACACGGGCGCGTCTTTAAGCCAAGAGCTTTGGCGGGCCTGACCAGCCGCGCGCTCCGCCGAAGCCAAACGCGAGAACCGGGTCGGCTGCGCCTCATCCTCCTGGCGGTATCCAGACGCGCGCAAGGCGCATAAACCGCCGCCGCAAACCGCGCTCAGCCGAAGCCTCGGGCGAAAAAGCGGCTGGGAAGCATCCGGCTTCCCGCATTTCAATCGAGTCGGAATGGGATTTGAACCCACGACACCAAGATCCTAGTCTTGTGCTCTCCCTAACTGAGCTATCCGTTGGAGAAGCATAAGGGATTTGAACCCCTGACCGTCGGCTGCTAAGGCCGCCGCTCTCCCAGACTGAGCTAATGCTTCGGCATAGAGCTTCAAAGCGCGGAACACGCCACCGCAAAGCGGCGCGCGCCAGCCCGATCTCAGGAGACGGGACACGAGACGCTGAAAAGCCCGCAGACCATAAACGCGCGTTCCCAACATGTAAATCGCCTCATGTCGGCTTCCATTGCAACTTGAGGTTGCGCTTTCGTGCCGATCGGCTAGACAACGGCGATGACGATAAAGTCTGCCGGTGAGCATGTGGACGCGACCCGTCTTGTGGCGCTGGAGGCGGTACGGGGTTGGGCGGCGATCCTCGTTTTCGTGTCGCATTTCATGCTCGCTTTCACGCCAATAACGCATGGGCTATTGAAGCCGGAGGCCGCTGGGCTGATCGGCACGCCATTCTTCGCGCTCGTAAACGGCACGGCGGCCGTTACGCTGTTTTTTGTGCTGTCGGGCTTCGTGCTCACCTATCGCGCCTTGGAGACCCGCGCGCTTGAGCCGCTGGCGCGCTCGGCGGTCAAGCGGTGGCCACGGCTGGTTTTTCCGATCCTGCTGGTCAACCTCGCATCCGGCGGGGTGGCTGCTGCGGGCCTGTATTTCAATCACGACCTGAGCATTTACACCGGCTCGGACTGGCTGACGTGGTTTTTCAAAGACTACAGTTTGAACAACGACCACCTCCTCCACGCAGGCGCAGAAGGCGCTCTCTGGACGTTCGTCAACGGCTCGGCGTATTACAACTCCAACCTCTGGACGATCTGGTA
>JBGSLP010000166.1:0-34905 GCA_041740655.1 Alphaproteobacteria bacterium | reverse complement strand
GTTGGCGACGACGGGCTTTTTGAAGCCAGCCGAGCGGGCGGTGGCGACCGCATCCACGGTGGCTTGCGCGACCTCCACGGAGGAGACAAGCGCCGGGCAATTCATGACCAGCACCGCATCGGTGTTCGCGTCGCGCATGGCCGCGTCGACCGCCAGGCGATAGCGATCCGGCCCGGCATCGCCGATGATGTCGATTGGGTTGCCGTGTGACCAGGTGGGTGGCAGGCCTTTGTTCAGAGCATCCAGCGTTTCCGGCTGCAATGCACTGAGCGAACCGCGCAAATCGATCAGCGTATCGGCGGCCATAACGCCAACGCCGCCGCCGTTGGTGACGATGGAGAGGCGGCTGCCGCCCACGCTTTTAACCCGCGCCAGCATCTCGGCGGCATCGAACAATTCATCCAGATCGAGTACGCGCAAAACGCCCGCCCGGCGCAGCGCCGCGTCATAAACATCGTCGGAGCCCGCTAGAGCGCCGGTGTGCGAGGCGGCGGCCTTCGCGCCTTCCGGGTGGCGTCCGGACTTGATGGCGATGACCGGCTTGACGCGCGAGCATCGCCGCGCCGCCGACATGAATTTGCCCGCATGCGTGACAGCCTCGATGTAGAGGAACACGGCGGTGCATTTCGGGTCGCCTGCCAGATAATCCAGCATATCGCCCAGATCGACATCGGCCGCGTTCCCGATGGACACCACATGGCTGAAGCCGACCCCCTCGCCCGCCGCCCAATCCAGCATCGCCGCCGTGATCGCGCCCGATTGCGAGACAAGAGCGATGTCACCGGGGCTGCTAAGCATTTGCGCAAAGCTCGCGTCGAGCTTGAGGCGCGGGATTTGGATGCCGAGACAGTTCGGGCCGATAATGCGAAGGAGATGCGGGCGCGCGGCCTCGAGCATTTGGGTGGCGAGGTCGCCGTCCACCGCCGCCGTGATGACGACCGCCGCTTTGCAGCCCTTCGCGCCGAGATCGGCGATGACGCCGGGCACGTGTTGGGGCGGCGTGGCGATGACGCCAAGCTGGGGCACGAAAGGCAAGGCTTGCGCGGTCGGATAACAGGTCTGGCCGAGGAGTTTAGAATGGCCCGGATTGACGAAGGCGATTGGCCCGCCAAAACCCGCCTGCATCAGATTTTGGGCAACCGCCAGGCCAAGCGAGCCGGGCTTCTCGCTCGCGCCTACCAGCACGACGCTCTCCGGCTCGAAGAGAAAGTTCAGGTTACGAATTGTCATGGGCCTGTTCCGTCCAAGCTGCCCGTTAACCCGCAAACCGAACGGCAGCGAACGGCCCAGCGCCTCCATAGATGTGCGGACTATAGCGCGGGCGCGGCCGCGCGCGTTTGACAGGGATCAAAGGGCTGCTGAGCGGGTAGCAAAAACTTCGATATTTGCGCGAGTTTATTGTCAGCTTAAAGCGACGAAGAGATATCCTTACCCCGTACTGACCGTCTCAAGTGGCCATAAGCGTATACAACTCGCAACGGACGAAAGTTGGGTTAACGAGTAATCGGTGACGGACATAAACTCGTCGAACGGCGGCTACGCAGCACACAGCCGTTAAAGCCTTACAAGCGGTCTGGCATGGTTTTCTGATATAAACGGTTTCGTACAGCGTTATGGCAAAAAGCAAGGACTGAAGCTGACAAAAAAGGTTCGAAATGCTGCAACTATACTCAGTCGAAAATGACGGTCTGAAGCGCATATCAAACACGAAAATCACCAAAAAAGATGTCGATGACGCCATATGGGTAGATCTTTGCGATCCGACCCTTGACGAAGAGGCCTTGATCGAAAAAGCGCTTGGCTTTGACATCCCGACGCGCGACGAGGTGCGCGATATCGAAGACTCGGCACGTCTTTATGACGACCGCGAAGCAGTCTTTATGACGGCCATTGTCATCGCGGGAATGTCAGAGAAACGGCCTGTGCGGTCTCACCTTACCTTCGTCCTGACGCAAAAGCACCTTGTGACGGTGCGTTATGCCGACACTCTTCCGTTCAAAACCTTTGAGCAAAAGTGTTCCCGCGCACCGCAGGCGCACACCACAAGCGATCTTCTTTTCACGTCGCTGCTTGAGCAGATCATTCAGCGCATCGCCACCGTTCTTGAGAACGTGACAACCGATCTCGACGCAATCATCGAGACACTTTTCGAAAAAGGCGTTGGCGCAGAAAGTCCGAGAAAAAAGCGCTTTCGGCCGGATTTGCAGCAAACGACGGTCAGACTTGGCCGTCACACAGCCCTTCTGTCAAAATTGCGGGAGAGTTTGCTCAGTTTTAATCGCCTTTTGACGTTCTTCCGTCAAAGCGCAGCACCGTGGCTCAATGAGGGGGCACGAACAAAGTTAAAGTCACTCGATAGGGATGTGCAATCGCTTACCGAATATGAAGCGCATCTCAATGCCCAAGTGGGATATTTGCAGACATCGACCTTTAACCTCATCATTTTTGACCAGAACCAGATCATCAAGGTTTTTTCAATCGCTGCGGTTCTATTTTTGCCGCCGACACTGGTTGGAACGATTTACGGTATGAACTTCGAAAACATGCCGGAGCTGAAATGGGCGTTTGGCTATCCCATAGCCTTGATACTTATGGTCATCTCAGCACTCATACCGTTGTACTGGTTTAGACGACGAGGCTGGATTTAGAGCAACCGCTAATCCTTCACTTGATTAGCCTTTGTTGCCGGTGCGCGGAAAGCGTCAGTACACGGCGCGTTTCAATCGTACTTGTTAAGACCGCCGCGCCTGCTGCACGATGTGCGTCACGATTGGATGGTGAATTCGCCCCGATTGGCCCGCCCCGCCTCAGCTTACAATAGGTCCGGCAACCGCTTCGGGGAAGCCGTTTTTTGATTGCACCGCCAGGCTTTCGGCCACTATTTGAGAGTTTTTTCATGGACTTCGAAGTCGAACACCTTGCTCCAACGCATCGTGATAAGATGCACGCCCCGATTTAAATAAGGTGAACCATCGGCAAGCGTCCCTGTCGCTTCCCAGCGCGCGATGACAAGCGTATTCCACGGCCATCCTTTGACCCAGACATCCTGAACGTTGAGTTGCAGCTTCGGCATCACGCGGCCAAGTCGGGCAAACCAACGCCCGAGTGTTTCGCGGTCGTGACTTATTCCGCCGAGTGCGTGCACGCCGCCAAAGCTGTGCCGGACATTTGGAGCACAATCCTTCAGAACAGCCTCATTGTCCTTGCGATTAATTCTCTCGAAGTTCTTGCGCGCGATCCCGCGCACGATTGAGTGATACACATTCCCTCCTAGATCATCCGCGTCGGCTTCGTTTATTCAGGCGTGCTAATGGCGCTCGCGAGACCGTTCACGTAAGCTGTTCCTGCCAGTGCGGATATGTTACATAGGCGGTGACCGCCCCCTGTTGATGCGAGTGGATGGTGACCGACTCGCCTTTGGGCATGTATACGATCTCGCCCGGCCCAGCGGTGACCTCACTGGCGTCGGTGGAGACCGACAGCCGCCCCTCCAGGACGACCATCACGTCGTCAACGGCGAGCGTTACGTGAATGCTCTCGTTGGGCCCGTAACGGCTTAAGCCGATGGTGATCGGACCACCGTGGCGCTGATCGATCACATTTCCAACGAACACATCCCCATCCTGCCCGGGAGAGCGCTCGAACGATGCATCGGCGATGGCGAACTTGCGAACGATCATGAAAATCCTTCCGTCATGCGCCAAGAGACTGGTGTCGTGGCGATAATCAACGCCTCGGTTAATGATGCAAAGTATAGCGCGTTCTGCGCAGCGCGCCTTTGACATGGATCAAAGCGCAGGCCAATGGATGCCGATAACGTCGAAGTTTGCCCTAGCTTATTTCCGCTTACACGCGACTAAGAGATAGTTTTGCCTCGGCTGGACAATTTGGCCTGGACTGACTGCGAAGGGCGGGTTTCATGGCGAGTTTGTCCGGCGTTGAGATTCACGGCACCGTAAGCGCGGCGTTCCAGCCTGTGCGCGAGGTTTTCGCTGAGAACTTCTCAAGCCGCGACGAGCTTGGCGCTGCATTCTGCGTCTATCACTGCGGGGGAAAAGTTGTCGATCTTTGGGGCGGCATTCGCAATGTCGCAACCGGGGAGCCCTGGGAAAAGGACACCATGGTTCTCGTGTTCTCGACGACGAAGGGGT
The DNA here is from genome assembly GCA_041740655.1 of Alphaproteobacteria bacterium. Classification (GTDB taxonomy): domain Bacteria; phylum Pseudomonadota; class Alphaproteobacteria; order Rhizobiales; family Rhodomicrobiaceae; genus JAWXCE01. The sequence goes on along the minus strand of JBGSLP010000166.1, from coordinate 30,754 downwards.
TGGCTGCGATGGTGATGGCGCTCGCTCATTCGCGCGGCTGGATCGATTACGAAGAAAGGGTCTGCACCTATTGGCCAGGGTTCGCCCAGAACGGGAAAGAGAACGTCACTGTCCGCCAGCTTCTCTCGCACCAAGCCGGGCTGTTTGCTATCCCGGAAGTGGCCGATCGCAGTCTGGTGCGGGATCTCGACAACTTGGCCAAAGTCTTGGCACGGCAAAAGCCCGCCTGGGCGCCAGGAGAACGGCAAGCCTATCACGCGATCACGCTTGGATACTATGAGGGCGAGCTCATTCGCCGTACCGATCCAGATCATCGCACCTTGGGGCAAATATTCCAGGAGGACATCGCTTCACCGCTCGGATTGGATGTCTACATCCGGCTGCCAGAGACAATCCCCGATAACAGGCTTGCAGTCCTGGAAAGTGCATCGCTTTGGTCAAGGCTGACCGACATGCCCCTTACCTTAACTCTGGCTCTGTTCAACCCGCATTCCAATCTCCGGCGGGCGATGATCGGGACGGATATTGCTCTGGACCGTCAGCGTATCTATGCGCGCGACCTTGAAGTGCCTTCGGGGGGTGGTGTTGGAACGGCGCGGGGCATCGCACGGGCCTACGGCGTTTTTGCAAACAATGGCTACGAGCTGGGTCTGCGCGCGCAAACTCTGGATGCGCTTAAAGCAACCGCTGTGCCGTCAAGGTGCGGCTTTTACGACGAGTGCCTGAAGGGCGAGGCTCAGTTTTCCCTGGGCTTCATGAAGCCCAGCGCGGCATTTCCGTTCGGCAGCCCATCCGCGTTCGGATCGCCCGGAGCCGGAGGTTCGCTTGGCTTCGCCGATCCCGAGACAGGTGTCGGGTATGCGTATGTGACCAATCGAATGAGAATGAAAATCACGGATGATCCGAGAGAGTTGGCGCTCAGAACTGCCGTTTTTTCCTCTCTAAAGGGGAAGGTGCAATGACCACCGCTGCCGCATCAGGATTATATTTTCTAGCGGTGTTCGGCGCCGGCTTTATCTTGGGTCCGATCCGTCTGCTTCTCGTTGAGCCGCGATTAGGTGCTTTTGCTGCGGTTCTCTGTGAAGCACCTTTTCTACTGGCTGTCATTGTCGTCGCGTCGCGATGGGCTCCGCGCACCCTTAGCCTTGAACCTACAAGAAGATCAATGGTTCTCGTTGGCCTTGGTGCGCTGGTGATGCAACAGATCGCCGATCTGATCGTTGGCTCCACGCTGCGGGGCTTAAGCCCGGAAGAGCAGTTCGCCAGATTTGCGACTCCCGAAGGCGGGGTTTATGCAGTAATGCTGATCCTATTCGCAGCGATGCCCGCACTTGCCAACAAGCCCTCCGCCTCCATACGTCCGCGCAACGCCCCTACCCAAACCGCCCCTTGATATAATCCTGCGTGCGCTTGTCGGTCGCCCTGGTGAAAATCGTCTCGGTTTCGCCGAACTCTACAAGCTCGCCCAGATACATGAAGCCGACGCGCTGCGACACGCGCCGCGCCTGCTGCATGTTGTGCGTCACGATGGCGATGGTGAACTCCGTCCGCAATTCGTGGATCAGCTCCTCGATCTTGGCGCTGGAATTTGGGTCGAGGGCGGAGGCCGGCTCGTCCAGCAAAATCACCTGGGGTCGCAGGGCGACGGTGCGCGCGATGCAGAGCCGCTGCTGTTGACCGCCGGAGAGGCTGAGGCCGCTCGATTGCAGCGTGTCCTTCACCTCCGGCCACAGCGCCGCCTTTTGCAGCGCCTCCTGCACCCGGCCGTCGATTTCCGATTTCGGCAGTTTCTCGTAAAGGCGGACGCCGAAGGCGATATTCTCGTAAATCGTCATCGGGAACGGCGTCGGCACCTGGAACACCATGCCGATGCGGGAGCGCAGGAGGTTCAGGTCGATATCGGGCGCGAGGATGTTCTCGCCGTTGAACAGCACTTCGCCCGCCGCGCGCTGTTTGGGGTAAAGGTCGTACATGCGGTTCAGCACGCGCAGCAGTGTGGACTTTCCGCAGCCCGATGGCCCTATGAACGCCGTCACCATGCGGTCGTAGATGGGCAGGGTGATGTTCTTGAGGGCGTGGACCCGCCCATAAAAGAAGTCGAGCCCCTTGATCGATATGCGCTCCTTGCTCGCCTCTTTTGGCTGCGGCTGCACAAGCTGAAGCGACTTTTCCGCGATGACATTCATTGTATTTTTCCAACATTGCTGAGCCAGCGCGCGGTGATGCTCAAGACCAGCACCGCGAACGTGATGAGAAGCGCGCCCGTCCATGCAAGCGCCTGCCACTCGGCGTAAGGGCTGAGGGCGAACTGAAAGATGACGGCGGGCAGGCTCGCCATGGGCGCGTTCAGATCGGCGCTGAAAAACTGATTGTTGAGCGCGGTGAACAACAGCGGCGCTGTCTCCCCGCTGACGCGCGCGATGGCCAGCAGGACACCCGTAATCATGCCCGCCCGCGCCGCCTTGTAAGCCACATGCCGGATCACCGACGACCGCGGCATGCCGATGGCGGAGGCCGCTTCGCGCAACCGATCGGGCACGAGCAGCAGCATGTTCTCGGTCGTGCGCACGACGATGGGTATGACCAGCACCGCCAGCGCCACTGCACCCGCCAGCCCTGAAAAATGCCCCATCGTCGCCACCAGAAGCGTATATACGAACAGGCCGATGACGATGGAGGGGGCGCTGAGAAGGATATCGTTGATGAAGCGGACGACGCTTGTCAGGCGCGTATAGCGGCCATATTCGGCCATGTAAGTGCCAGCCAGAATGCCGATGGGCGTGCCGATGACGACGCCGAGGGTGGTCATGATCAAACTGCCGACAATGGCGTTCCTCAGGCCCCCTGCCCCGCCCGGTGGCGGCGTGTCGGCGGTGAGGATCATCGATGACAGCCCGCTCGCGCCCTTGATGACGAGCGTCGCCAGGATCACGATGAGAACGCCGATGCCGACGAGCGAGGCGCCCCAGCACATCGCCATGATGACGCGGCTTTTGGCGCGGCGTGCGTGATAGCGGCTCAGGTCTTGCGCCATACTACGCCCCTGCCTTGCGCTCAAGGCGCAGCAGCATCAGCCGCGCCAGCGCCAAAACAACGAAGGTGATGATGAACAGGATGAGCCCGAGCGCGATGAGAGAGGAGGTGTAAAGGTCGCCAGTCGCTTCCGTGAATTCGTTCGCGATCGTCGCCGATATGGTTGTCCCCGGCGCTAGCAGCGAGCCGTTGAGTTGGTGCGCGTTGCCGATGACGAATGTCACGGCCATCGTCTCGCCAAGCGCCCGCCCAAGGCCAAGCATCACCCCGCCGAGAAGGCCAATGCGCGTGTACGGGATGATCACCGACCGCAGCACCTCCCACTTCGTGCAGCCGATCGCGTAGGCCGATTCCTTCAGCATCGGCGGCACGGTCTCGAACACGTCGCGGCTGACAGCGGTGATGAAGGGCAGCACCATGATAGCGAGGATGAGGCTCGCGGTGAGCACGCCGATGCCGTAGGGCGGCCCGGCGAAAAGGGTCGACAGAATGGGAATGTCGCCAAAGGCGGAAATAAGGCTTGGCTGCACGTAGTTTTGCAAGAAGGGGGCGAACAGGAACAGGCCCCAAATTCCATAGATGATGCTGGGGATGCCAGCCAGCAATTCGATGGCGATGCCGATGGGGCGGCGCAGCGGAAGGGGGCAAAGCTCGGTCAGAAAAATCGCGGAGCCGATGCCGACAGGAATCGCGATCAGCAATGCAATGAAGGATGTCACGAGCGTACCGACAATGGGGGCGAGCGCGCCAAACTTGTCGGTGACGGGGTTCCAGCCTTGCGTGTAAAAGAAGCTGAGACCGAATGCGTTAAAGGCCAACACAGCGCCGATAAACAGCGAGACAAAAATCGCGCCGAGCACGATCAGAACGGCAACGGCGCAAAGTTGCGTGACAATGCGGAACCGCGTGTCGTCCCGCCCCAACTGATGCAACGTTGCGGCGCGCTCCGGTGATGCGGCGCCGGGCATAGTCATGTGATGCGCTTGCACAGTCATCGCTTATCCAGCCCTTGACGCCGATTTCGAAAAAGTCGGAGGGATGATCCTCACCCCTCCGCTCTCGTCGCGAGTGAGGCTAATTGGACGCGAGCACTTGCTTGCTGTCCGGGCCTTTGATTTCGGCCCATTTCGCCATCACGAGTTTTTTGACGTTGTCTGGCATGGGCACGTAATCGAGCGCTTCGGCCGCTTTATCCCCTTTGGCGTAAGCCCAGGCGAAAAACTTCAGCGCTTCCTGAGCCGCAGCGGCGTCTTTGACGTTCTTTGGCATCAGAATGAACGTCGATGCCGAGATCGGCCAGGCGTCCGCGCCGGGCTGATCCGTGATGATCAGATTGAACTCGACGCTTTTCGCCCAATCGGCGTTGGCGGCGGCGGCTTTGACGGACTTTCCGTTGGCTTCGACGGTTTTGCCATCTTTATTGATCATTTTCGTCGTCGAGAGCTTGTTCTGCGTGGCGTAGGCCGTTTCCACGTAGCCGATTGAATTTTTGGTCTGCTGCACGTTGTTCGCCACGCCTTCATTGCCTTTGGCGCCGATGCCGACTGGCCACTCAACCGATGTGGCCGATCCAACCTTCTTCCACTCCGGGCTGATCTTCACGAGATAGTTGGTGAAGTTATAGGTCGTTCCCGATCCATCGGAGCGATGCACGACCGCGATCGCCTGAGACGGAAGTTTCACTTTCGGGTTCAGTGTCTTGATCGCCGCGTCGTCCCAGGTTTTGATTTCGCCGAGAAAGATTTTCGCGAGCGTCGGCCCATCGAGGGTGATGTCGCCCGGCTTGACGCCATCGAGATTGACCACTGGCACGATGCCGCCCATGACCATCGGCCACTGCATCAGGTCACCTTTGGCCAACTCTTCGGCGGTCTGCGGAACGTCCGAGGCGCCGAACGTTACGGTGCGCGCGATGATTTGTTTGATACCGCCGCCTGACCCGATGGACTGATAGTTCAGGTTGTTGCCGGTCTCTTTTTTATAGGCGTCCGCCCACTTGGTATAAATTGGATATGGGAACGACGCGCCCGCTCCGGTGATGTCCGCTGCCGAAACGACGGGGGGCGCAGCCGCCATGAAGACCGCAAGTCCTGCAAAAAGAGTCTTGATTGAGACTTTCACGCATAAGCTCCCTAATAAGGGCAAGTCTTTGCTTCTTACCCTGTTCATTCTTTAGTTATTTTATTGTATATTTCATTTATTGCAGAATTAGGACGGCTTAATACGTTCAATAACATCAATATAATTTCTGCTTGTTAAATATAAATATTTTTATATATTTGACATTTATCAAGGTATATTTCAAGAAACGAAATTTTTGTTTGTGAAATGTTAAAGCAATATAAAAATGCGAAAGAAGTGTTTATCGATGTGAATTAGACCAGCATCACTTTTCTCTGCCGCATAGATGGTTTTGAGCAGGTCTCAACGTTCGCCACGGCGCCGAGCATGTCGATATCCGGGATTATGACAACGCGGCTTGAGGGCAGTGAGATGACCCGCTCGCCCTTCAGGCGGCTGAATTGGCGGCTCACGGTTTCGAGCGTTAGGCCGAGATAATCGGCCATTTCACCGCGCGTGAACGGTAATTGGAAATGCGCGCCGTTTCGGCCCGGGCCGCCGCCCTCCGGGCTGCCATCTTGCATGCGTTTCGCAATCATCAGCAGGAAACCAGCTACGCGCTCGTAGGAGCATTTCCGGCCGAGCAGCAAACTCCAATCCCGGCAGGAATCGAGTTCGCGCAACGTCATGTTGAAGATTTTGCGCTCAAGCTCTGGGTGCGTTGTCAAGAAAAGATCGAAGGCCCCGCGCGGGTAGGAGCACAACTCTGTGTCGATCGCGGTTTCTGCGGAATAAGTGTGGTGGGTGTTGACGCATTGGCCCATGAAATCGGGCGGATAGAGAAGCCCGACGATATGCTGCCGGCCATCGCCGAGCGTCTTTATCAGCTTGATCGCGCCAGTTTTGACGTTGAAGTATTGGTTGGACAGATCGCCATCGTGGAAGATGACCTCGTGCGCTTTGACCGTTCGCTTCCGGCTCATTTTTTCCAGCGAAATCAGCGCGCTATCGTCTAGCGCCGAGCAAATATTGGTAGTCCTAACCGGACAGGTCTGGCAACGTAATTGTGCGGCATGCATCATGCCCTCCAATACTGTTCATGGAAGGCGTATGATCGAAACACCTAACATATTCAAATCGCTGCATGTGAGGCGCGTTCAAGATTTTCATCCGAGTGTTGATTGAGTTGCCGCCGTTTAAGAAAAGTCTCAGGCGTTCGTTCGCCGTTGAAAATCTTAGGAAACGGATTGGCTGATACTGTTTAAGCTATTCGGAACCTCGTTTGTTCCGGAGGTTTCAAAATAACCTACCCGCCTGCCCAAGCTTTTTTCAGGGTAATAATAACAGACCAGTCACGTGTCAGAGTTTGACAATTCTCAAATCCTTCAAAAAAATACCGCATCGAGCGGGATTAAATCCGAGCGGAGCCAGTTTTTACTTTCATTGCCCTTGCAGCTCTCTAATCCGCGCCAAAACGCCAAATCATATTTGTTTATTATCAATGCTAGACTTGCGGCATCAGCCTAAACGTATCGATGAGGCGGCGCGCACCCCCGCCCATGGATAAGGCTCATGCAATCTCTCCATCTCAAGAAGGTAGACTGGAATGCTGTCCTTGATCACATTTCCCGCGCTCCCAAAACGCTGAGGGCAAGCGTGCAAATCACACTAGGCGATGCGGACTCGCAAAGGATAAACGAGAGCCTAGTGTTTGAAGGGATGACTTTCGATTCCAGTATAGAGGTGCTTACCATGCGGGTGGGAGGCGTGGCGCATATCATTCACCGCCCTCTCCACGTCGAGATCACCTATTCGGCGACCGACATTCTAAGCGTGGCCATCCACGCCGCGCCGAATGTACGCTATATGGCGACATTTCTGCCGCCCCTGCACCTTCCCGACCTGCTTCGCTCGTATTTTCCGGTCAGATCGTGATTGCAATCCGCCAATATCTTAAGCACGCGCTTCTAATTGGCTGCGTTCTCGCATTAAGTGCAGGCCTCGCAGCCCGCGCTTTCGGCTTCGCGACCATAGCCGACGGTCTCTGGATCGGGGCTACATCTGCCGTCCTGATGTCTCTGTCTTTCGCCATCGTCAAAAGCCTTTGGAAGGGCGAGGTCGGTCTCGACATCGTCGCGGCGCTCTCTATGACCGGCGCGCTGATCCTCGGCGAGACGCTGGCCGCGATCGTCGTCGCGATGATGTATGCGGGCGGCCGTTTCCTCGAAAACTACGCCGAACAGCGAGCGCAACGCGAGATGACGGCATTGCTTGCCCGCGCGCCACGCACAGCGCTTCGCTACGGCGCAACGGGGCTGGAGACGGCGCCCGTCGACCAGCTCGCGCCCGGCGAAAGATTGCTCATTCGCAAGGGCGATGTAATCCCGGCCGATGGGGAGGTCTTGTCGGATCTCGCCGTGGTCGATCTCTCGTCGATCACGGGCGAGGCGCTTCCCGTTCGGTTGACGGCGGGCAAGTCATTACAAAGCGGCGCCATCAACGTGAGCGAGGTGTTCGACATGCGGGTTTCGAAGCCAGCGGCCGAGAGCACGTTCGCCGGCATTGTCCGGCTAGTCGAGGCGGCCAGAGCGTCCAAGGCCCCCATGTCGCGGCTCGCCGACCGTTTCGGCCTCATCTTTCTCGCAATCACGGTCGTCATGGCGAGCGCGGCATACTTGCTAACGGGCGACCCCATTCGCGGGCTGGCGGTGCTGGTCGTCGCGACGCCATGCCCGCTCATCCTGGCGGTGCCCGTGGCGTTCGTATCGGGCCTATCGCGGGCCGCATCTCTGAAAATTCTCATCAAAGGCGGCCCCGCCCTTGAAGCGTTAACGCGCGTTGGCGTGCTGGTGATCGACAAGACCGGCACGCTGACGCTCGGCGGCGCGTCGCTTGCGAAGGTCAAGGCGGCGCCTGGCTTTTCTTCAGACGAGTTACTCCGCATCGCGGCGTCACTCGATCAAGCGTCGAAAAACGTGGTGGCGCAGGCGTTGGTGGCGGAGTCCATTAGACGGCGGATGTCGCTCGCGTCGCCGCGCTCAGTGGTGGAAACGGCGGGCGAAGGGGTCGAGGGCCTGGTCGGCGACCAGACGGTGGTTCTGGGCAGCTTGCCATTCGTATCATCCCGCTTGGGCCTGCATCTGGCTCAGGATGCGGACGCTCGCAATAAGCTCACGGTGGCGATAGGGATCGATGGCAAATATGCAGGCACTTTTATTCTGGCCGACAAACTGCGCGCCGACGCCAAAGCGTTCATCGCAGACATCAAGTCCGCCGGGATCGCCCGTGTTGTCCTCGCATCCGGCGATCATGCCGATAGCGTGGCGGAGATCGCGCGAGACGTCGGCATTACGGCGGTGGAAAGCGATTTAAAGCCCGAGGATAAGGTTCGCATTGTGCTGCGCGAGCGAGAGAGCGGGCCGGTGATGATGGTCGGCGACGGCGTCAACGATGCGCCAGCGCTGGCGGCGGCCGATGTCGGCGTCGCGATGGGAGCGGGGGGCGTGGCTGCATCGGCTGAAGCGGCTGATGTGGTGCTTCTCACCGACGAACTCATCCGTTTAGCCATTGCCATTAAGATCGCGAAGCGAACCAAGTCCATCGCCCTGCAAAGCGTCTACGCTGGCATGGGTTTATCGTTTGCGGGCATGATTGCAGCGGCGTTCGGCTATTTGACACCCGTGCAAGGCGCGCTGTTTCAGGAGGCTATCGACGTGGCCGTTATCCTGAATGCGCTGCGCGCGCTGACCGCGCCGGCCGACGAGCAACAGGGACAAGCTGTCATCCTCACGCCTGTTAAGGCGTGATCGCGACCTTCAACACGCCGTCGCGCTGATGCGAGAACAGCTCGTAGGCTGCCTCGATCTGGTCGAGCTTGAAGCGGTGGGTGACGAGCGGTCGCAAATCGATCCGGCCGGAGGCGACGACCGAGATCAGGCGGCGCATGCGCTCCTTGCCGCCGGGGCAAAGCGAGGTCACGATTTTATGGTCGCCCAACCCCGCCGAGAAGGCATCGAGCGGGATGCGCAGGTCGGACGAATAAACCCCGAGGCTGGACAGCGTGCCGCCGGGACGGAGCGAGCGAAGCGCCGCCTCGAACGTGCCTTGCGTGCCGAGCGCTTCGATGGCGACATCGACGCCGCGCCCGTCCGTCAGCCGCATGATTTCGGTGACGGGATCCACGGTTTTAAAGTCAATCACATGATCGGCGCCCATTTGCTTGGCGACAGCCAACCGCGCTGGCACAGTATCGACAACGATGATCATCGAAGCGCCGGAAAGCTTTGCGCCCGCCGTGGCGCAGAGGCCAATCGGCCCTTGCGCAAACACCGCGACCATATCGCCGATGCGCACATTGCCATTCTCAGCGCCATTGAAACCCGTCGACATGATGTCGGGGCACATCAGAACCTGCTCGTCTGTGAGGCCATCCGGCACGGCGCATAAATTCGCCTCCGCGTCTGGCACGCGCACAAACTCCGCCTGGCACCCGTCAATGGTGTTTCCGAATTTCCAGCCGCCAATCGCCTTCCAGCCATGCTTGGTGCCGGGGCCATCCTGCGAGCCGCAGCCGCACAGGCTGGCGTTGCTGATGCCGCTCGGCGTGATCGCGCCCGCGATGACCCGTTGACCTTCCTTAAAGCCGGTGACGCCTGAGCCAAGCTTTTCGATAATCCCAACCGGCTCATGGCCAATGGTGAGGCCTTTGGCGACCGGGTATTCGCCCTTCAGGATGTGAATATCGGTGCCGCAGATCGTTGTGGTCGTGATGCGGATGAGCGCGTCGAGCGGCCCAATATCCGGCACGGCTTTGTCGTCGAGCACGATACGGCTCGGCTCGACAAAAATCGCAGCTCTCATTTTAGGCATCGGGCTAACTCCGCGAAAGTGGATGGGATGCTCAAAACTATCCCAGCGCGGGGCGATCGCCTTTGACATTCATCAAATCGAAAAGGCTCGAAAATGTTTATGGTCGGGAAAGCTGGCAACGTCAAAAGTCTATGCCGCAACTGGAGATCCGAACATGCATCCGACGCACAACACGCTTGACGAGACCATACGCGGTCAATCGGTCGAACTTCTCAACAAACACCTGGCGGCGGCGATTGACCTGCACGCCCAGGTGAAACAGGCGCACTGGAATGTACGCGGGCCGAATTTCATCGCCATTCATGAACTTTTCGACAGGGTGTCGGAGGCGGTAGAGAACTATTCCGACATGATTGCCGAACGCGCTGGGGGATTGGGCGGGACGGCCCAAGGCACGCTTCAAGTGGCGGTCGAACGCTCGTTTCTTGTGCCCTACAATCTGGGCGTCGCCAGCGAAAACAAGCATGTCTTCGCTGTCTCGTCCGCCCTCGCCGCATTTGGTCAATCGGTGCGCGAGGCCATCGATCTCGCCGCAGGCTTCGGCGATGCGGCCACGGCGGACTTGTTTACCGAAATTTCACGGGGCGTCGATCAGCAGCTCTGGTTCGTCGAGTCGCATGGCGGCGCCAAATGAGCGACGCCCTCACCGTCATCGCGCGCCCAGCAACCATTGTAAAGCAAAGCCCGACCACCGGTTACTCGCTCGCCCAGATCGTGCTTCACTGGACGATCGCCGCTCTCATCCTGTTCCAACTCGTGTTCGGAGAGAGCATGGCCGAGGTCGTCGAAGCGGCAGAGGAAGGCAAGACCGCCTCCGCATTCGATCAAAGCATGGCGAGCGCGCATTTTTGGGTGGGTATCGCCGTTCTGGCTCTCGTTATCGTGCGGCTCAGCCTAAGGGTTTTTCAGGGTGTGCCTGCGTTGGTAGCGAGTTCTGGAACGCTCGCGAACCGCGCGGCGCGCGTCACGCACTGGCTGTTTTACGCTCTGCTTTTCCTCGTGCCTGTTACTGGACTTCTCGCCACCTACGTTTCGGAAGGGTTCGGCGAAATCCACGAACTCGGCAAGCCTGCCTTTATCGGCCTGATCGCATTGCACGCGGCGGGCGCGCTCTATCACCACTTCTGGCTGAAGGATGGGACACTGCGGCGGATGCTTACTCCCGCGAAGTGAAAAGAAATTCGGCTGATGCCGTGAATGCCGAAAAGGAGCCAACACCATGACTTACTATATCGCAAAAACGCTCGCTGCGCCGTTCGACGAGGCCATCGAGCGCACAATCAACGCGTTGAAGACCGAGGGCTTCGGCATCCTGACTGACATCGACGTCAGCGAGACTTTGGACAAAAAAATCGGGGTCAAATTCCCGCGCTACAGAATTCTTGGCGCATGCAATCCGTCGCTTGCCTATGAAGCACTCAAACTGGAGGACAAGGTGGGCACGATGTTACCCTGCAACGTTGTCGTCCGAGACGCCGGGGGCGGTCAGACGGAGGTCGCCGCCATCGATCCCGTCGCCTCCATGCAGGCGATCGACAACCCGGCGCTCAAGCGATCCGCAGAACAGGTGCGCGCAATGCTCCAAAAGGTGATTTCAGACTTGTAAGCGGGCGACGGCAAGCCGTTGGTTGACAGATGGCAATCCTTACTCTTGGAATCCCCGAACCAAGGTTGCACAACCTCACCTAAAAGCCTTGATCAGGGCCTCGAACTGCACGCGGATTGACTTGTCGTGGGGGTGATGGGCGGGACTTCGCGGTCAACGCCGAGAAGCGCATAAACCGCCATTTGCGCCGCCCGCACCGAATACTCCACCATAAACACCACATCATCCGGAATTTCGACGAACTGGCTGATGAACGCGAAATTCCTGGAGACGCGAGGCACGCGCGACGGTCTGTCATTGTGCGAGCGCGGCATGAACATGCTCGTGATATAGGGCATGCGGCAGGGGATGCAGTTCGCGGTCGCGACGGCGTCCAGGCGAACCGCAAATGGCCGCACAGCTCGCGCATAATTTCCGCGCCGTTGCATTCGTCCATCGGTTTGGCGACGAAATTGCCGACACGGTCTGGAAATAGCACATAGCCCCAAAACACCTGGACGTCGGCGGGCTTGTTTGCGAAATGTGGCTGATGGGCCAGCACAACGGACATCAGCCAATTTGAGCCTTGAACGTGACGAGGCCGCCAGTACCAGGCTCATTGCCGCTGAACGTGTTCATAGAATCGCAAAACGCATGATTTTTCAGCGTGACGGTGAACGACTCTCAGCACGACTGCGCAATGCAACGAGTGAAGGCAGCGGGGTTGCTGAATTCCGGTCGGCCATCGGCCAGTTTTCCCACAGCGTCCAGCCCCGGCTATCGGCTTTGGTGAGCTTGGCAGGCGCGGCCGTCATTGAACCCAAGCTTGAGGCGTCGGTCATCGAGCGTTTTGAAAGAACACGACGTCGCCATCATTCACGATAATCGCTTCGCTTTCGCCGCGGCGGACATAATGAATGCCGGTTACCGTGAACTTGCCGTCATGGGTTTTGTGGTCGAGGTCGGTCCTCTCGATGACCTTTTACGCTCGTGCTGACCTTGCCTCGTCCGTCACGGCCCAAGTCAATAAGGCCACACCCACCGATGCGTGAAGGGCGCATATTATCAAACAGTGAGTTAATTGTATTTCTCAGCAATCAACAGCGCTGATCGATTGCGCAAAATCTGATTGAGAATTTCCAAGTCATTCAAGACGCAGATCGGATCACGACTAAGCGCATCACCCAAGGCGTTCTTCAACCACGCGCTCATCCCCGGATGGGCCAGTACGAAAGCAATCTGCTCCTCAATCTCTGATTGGGTGATCATGCTGGGCGTTTGCGATTTAGAACTCTTGCTCATCTTATGTCTCCGATAGCACGAGGGATTGAACTCATGGGTTGCAGCCGTCACATTGACCGGGGTCCGTAGTCGGATAAGTTGCCACCGATCGCTCCGCCTTGTGGCCGCATGACTGGCAAATGAGGACTTCGGCCATGATCACGCGCGTTGGCTCGCCGCACCACGCGCATGGCAGTCCGGAAATCCGCTCTGTAACGTCGAACCCGGGCTGGTCGCAGTTCGGGCACCGGCTATGAAACCGACGTGCGAGATCGCGCGTCGCGCGCCCAATAGCTGCCATTCGGGTGGGATTGCGGTGCGCTCGCATGTCGGCCTCGACAAAGGCCGCGCCGCAGCGTCTCACGGCCTCGCGTACCGCAGTTTCGAGCGCGCCCGTATCCGTCACATCCTTGTTAAGCATGAGTTCCGGCGCTGGCTGCTCATCCCGACAGCCCATGACGATAAGACCATGTTCCGGAAACCTGGCGCGCTCCGCGAAAGTGAAGGCCGCCTCAATATCGCGCGCGACGGCGTGCCCGAAGTTGGTGTCCGGGCGGACGTCATATCCGGTTAGCTCGAAGCCGCTCTCTCGATCCACCATCAGCACGATTTCGCGCCCGATTGGGAGGAAGGGAATGTGGGGATGCGGTCCGAAGCTACCCTCGCTAGCCAGGCCAACGCGCGCCCGAGGGGCGACTTCAAAGCCGGCGGCTATCTTGGCTCTGGCCGCATGGAGCTGCGATCCGGATCTCTCCACCTCCCGGCTGAACGTGCCGAACTGATCGGTATCGACGCCCGTCGCCAGCTCGACAGTCAGCCCCAACTCGGCTCGCATGATCGGCCCGATGACACGCTCTTTCTCGTGCATCGACGTCAGCACCGCCACCATGTCTTGATAATGTCGCACCCTGAGTGGCATCAGAAATAGCCTTCGCGCTTCTTCTGCTCAAGCGAGCCGCCGTCCTCTGCGTCGCTGATTCGCCCCTGGCGTTCCGAGGACGACGCCCGCAGCGTTTCACCGACGACGGCATTCAAATCGGTGGCTTCCGATTCGATGGCGCCGGTGACCGGCCAACAGCCAAGAGTGCGGAAGCGAACCATTCGGGTTGTAATTTGGTCGCCAGGTCGAAACTGCATCCGGCCTTCATCGTCGACGACGATGAAGGCGCCGCGTCGCTCGACCACGGGACGGGGTGCGGCGAAATACAGCGGAGCAAGCTCGATATTGTTGAGCAATGCGTAACTCCAGATGTCTATTTCGGTCCAGTTTGAGAGTGGAAATACGCGCGCGGTCTGACCCTTGGCGAGACGGGCGTTATAAAGCTTCCAGAGTTCGGGGCGCTGCTGACGCGGCTCCCAGGCATGAGCCTCGTTGCGAATTGAAACGATGCGCTCCTTGGCGCGGGATTTCTCTTCGTCACGCCTGGCGCCGCCAAAGATGATGTCGTAACCGCCTTTGTCGAGCGCGGCCTTCAGCGGCTCGGTGCGCATGATTGACGTGTAACGGTCGCCATGATCGAATGGGCTGATGCCCGCAGCCCTCCCCTCTTCGTTCGCGTAGGCGATAAGATCGAATCCGTGTTCACGCGCAAACGCGTCGCGGAATGCGATCAGCGATTGAAACTCCCAGGTCGAGTCGACGTGAAGCAACGGAAACGGCGGCTTGCCGGGGTAGAAAGCCCGGATAGCCAGATGAGCCATAACCGTCGAGTCCTTTCCGGCCGAGAAAAGCATCACCGGGTTTTGCGCTTCAGCGACGACCTCGCGGATGATGTGGATCGCTTCCGATTCGAGCGAAGCGAGATGTGCCGAGCGACCTTTCATAGCTTTGGCTCCTTATTCCGAAATGGTCTTGAGTGGATGACCGCGCCTGCCTCAGACCGCGACCTTGAGGCGAGCTTGCCGCTCTGGGGCTTCCATGGCGCTCATTGCTGTCCATTGGAGATCGCGCTCGTAACGCCAGGCCATACGCCCCTCCTCATCGAGGGCGAAGAGATGCAGCCAGCCATTGTCGAAGAGCGCCCGCACGTTATCGTGGCGGCTTAAGATATCCGTCATCGCCTGCCGGGGCGCCTCGATGCACACCGACAGACGCAGCGGTTCGTGCGCGTAAGCCTCGCCATCGTGGACCGATTGCCAGGGAAGGCCAGCCCGCAACAGTCCGCCATTGCCCTCGACAACGCCGATCCCGCCCGTGACGTTGTGTAGGAGCTTGTTGCCGCCCCCGAATACGTCGGGCGCAACGGTCGATCCGTAATATTGCAGGCTGATCCAACTCGCCACAACGACAGGCGCTGTCAAAATGAGCTCCAGAACGCCAAAACTCTTGTCCTGCTTCCAGTCGTAATCGTGCAGGAAAGCACGTCCTGCCAGGTTTTTGCCGACGGTGCGCGTCCGAGGCGCGGCGATGAACGCCTTGCATCCGGCTAGCGCCCATTCAGGCCGCGTCTCGGCCCAGTCGCGGCTTCGTTTCGGAATGGCGCTTCCATTTCCCGCCCGCGGCAAACGTAAAGCGCGCTCGCCACGGGTGAGTTTGCCGGCTGCGGCGAGCCAGGCCTTTGCTTGGCTGATATCCGTCTGGTGGCCTTGGGAGGGATGGTCTTCGGCATAGAGGGTGACTTGATCCGTCGTCGTGTTATGCAGCGCCGCCAGGAACACGGTGTCAGCCGGGATTTCGATGCCCTTCGGCTGCAGCCCCGCCCTCACCTCTAGATCGTCCAGAAGCGCAGCCAACAAGCGGGCGTTCACCTCACCCGGGTAGCCGCCGCAGGCGCCGCAATGGAGCCCGCTTGCGTGGGGATTGTTGACGACATTGGCGCCATGCCCAGCCAGCACCACGAGCCGGGCGAATCCTGTCGTCAGCGACATGGCCCGCAGCACCGTCTCAGCAGCTTTGACCCGGGTCGCGAGATCGAGCGCGGGGTCAAAACGGGGCGCCGGGTCGTTCGGCGCCGGTTCGCGGTGGAGGCCCAAAGCATCGCTCAGGAGCTTGCCGACATAGATCGGCCCTGTCGCCTCGACAAAGGCGAAAGACGAAACAGCGGCGAGCTTGAACCGCCCCCAGGCGCGCTTCGCCCGCGTCTTTACCCTTGCGGACTGATCGGCAGCCGCGACATCGGGTCCGCCGGAGCATGACCGAAGAGCGGGATTAAGAAGAACCGGAAGGCGCAATTCCTCGACATCCGAGGCGAAGCGGCGATGCGCTGTGGTCAGCCCGAAGAAACCGGCGAAACCCAGCGTCTGAATGTTCGGGCTCACGCTCTCCAGCGCGCGGCGGAACACCTCCGAGCGCACGTCGATGCAGAATGCCGCCTGCATCGCGGGCCGATCGGAATTGGTTTTCGGAGCGAACTTGACGAGCGTCGTCGCCAGCGCCCGCTGGGCCGAGCGCTCCGCCGCCGCCTGAAGGATCGCGTTTATCACGAGTTCGGGCGTCGCCTCGACCGGCGCTGCATGCCCTGCACGCGCACTGACCCAACCATCGCCGATTTGCGGGCTGTGCCGAATGAAAAGGGCCTCCTCCCAGATCAGCCGGATCGCGAGGAAGTCGATGATCGTTTCATCCGACCCGCCTGCGAGTTCCGCCTGCCAGAGCTTGTAGCGCGCGTACTGCGCCCAGCCGCCCAGAGTCATGAGCATCTGATGGAAGTAGGTTTCCATGGCCTCTTCCCCGAGGCCCAGCCGGTTGGCGACACGGGCGATCAGAGCGAAGGCGCTATCAGGGGCCTCGGACACGTGAAGTGCGAACCCATGGAGCCCCGCGATTTCTGGCGTTAGGTCGTGCGTGGCCACAGCTCGCCAAGCCGCATAGGCGCTCTTTCCGCGCGGAGCGGCCCAAAGCGCCTGACCTTCGTCGAAATAGCCTGCCGCCCAAGCGCCGAACCGCTCGGCGATCAGGCCGGGCCAGTCGATGCCGGAGACGTCCGCCGCGAGGTCCGCGAT
This sequence comes from Alphaproteobacteria bacterium, assembly GCA_041740655.1. Classification (GTDB taxonomy): domain Bacteria; phylum Pseudomonadota; class Alphaproteobacteria; order Rhizobiales; family Rhodomicrobiaceae; genus JAWXCE01. The sequence continues at coordinate 13,983 of JBGSLP010000166.1, read as the reverse complement.
CGAAGGGAGGGCGCGGGGCTTTGGCGCGTCCGAAGCTGCGGCCGCCTTCAGTGCGGCAAGGTCTGCCGGTCGCAGATGGCGGGGAGCAGATGTCCAGGCGTCGAGCAAGTCCACGTCGGAGATGGCCCCGGTCGAAATTTTCTCATGATACCAGAGCCTTGGCACGGTGACGGCGGCGCCCGCGACCCGCGCGAGTCGCGCGCCCGCAGTTGCAAGGCTCTCGGCCGTCTGCCCCAAGAAAGGATTAACGGCGACGCTCGAGGCCAGAGGCCATACGGGAGGAATGGCCCGAGCCGCGCGATCCGCCGCTGTCTCGAGGAGTTTCAGATCGGTCAGCGGCGAGAGATTGGGATGAGACATCTGCAAAGCTCCGAATTGATCAAGACACGCGGCGGGTCGACCACGCGCCAATCAGGCGGTCGAAAACAGCGTTGGCGTAAAAGCCGTTTGAGAGGTGCACGCGGAGGCCGGCAGCGGCGGGATGATGGGCCCAGAGCGGGAACATTGCCTGCACGATGGCGACGAGGCCGAAGCTGACGACCGCGAGCACGATGAGCACCCATTCAAGCGTTCCAGGCGTTGGCGTGGCCGGAAGGACGCCTGCCATGAGGGAAATGGCGGCGGTCTGTAGCGCAAAATAGCCGACCGAAATTGCAACGGCATAGACGGCGGTGCGCCGGGTCAGCGCCTTGGGCGCCGCATCAGCAAACCCTTGCGCCAACATGTACGCCACGCCGAAGATCAAGATGGCTCCAACCGCGATGGCCTGGGGCGCTTTGTGGACCAGGCCGAAACCGAGCCCGACGAGGGTGTAGATTAGAAGCGCCCATATGAAAGCCCGTCCGACGGCCCCGGCGTCGGGGATGGCGACCGGGCCTGGTCGGCGGATCGCTGCGACCCTCTCCACTGCGCCGCCAGATGCAAGGAAGGAGTGAGCCTTGTAGAGCGAGTGCGCCACGATGTGTAGGAGCGCCAGAGGGAAGAGCGCCAAGCCGCACTCCAGGATCATGAAACCCATCTGCGCGACAGTCGACCAGGCGAGCGAGGTCTTCACCGCTGGCTGGGTCAGCATGACAAGGCTGCCGAACAATGCCGTGAAGCCGCCAATCATGACGAGCACGGCGAGAACGCCCGGGGCCAGCAACATGACGTCAGCGAAGCGTATCAAAACGAACCCGCCCGCGTTGATCACACCCGCATGAAGGAGGGCCGAGACGGGCGTCGGCGTCTCCATGACCTCGGTCAGCCAGCCGTGGGTTGGAAACTGGGCAGACTTAAGGATCGCCGCAAGCGCCAGCAGGCTTGCCGCGCCGACCGCAAGACCACCACCTTCTCCCGCACGGGCGGCTTGTAGGATGGAGGCGATATCAGCCGTGCCGTAGGCTGCTGCGAGCAAAACGGCCGCGCCTGTCAGCGCAAGATCTCCCAGGCGCGCGGTGATGAACTTCTTGCGCGCCGCTCGCTGTGCGGCCACGCGATCTGGGTAGAACAGCAGAAGCCGGTGGAGGAACACACTGGTGGCGATCCACGCAAGAACCAGTTGGACGAGATTGCCCGCTGTGACGAGCATCAACACAGAGGCGAGGGTCAGGCAGAGCCAGCCGGTGAACCGACCTTGTCCGGCTTCGCCGTCCAGATAGGTCGCGGCGTAGCGGACGACGACCCAGCCGATGAAAGTGACGAGCACCAGCATCACAGCGCTTACGGCATCCAACCGGACCAATAATCCAAGGCCGTGAAGACCAAATGGGGACCTGACGACTGGTTCGAGGAAGATCAACCCTACAGCGGCACTTAGAGCCGCTACAAGGGCCAGGAGCGCCGCGCCCTCGGCCAACTTCGGCAGATATTTGGGCCTACGCCTTTTGATCAGGAACCCGATCGCTGCGCATACGAGGAGTGGAATGGGCGCTAGCAACGGCAAGAGATCGATTTGCACGGAATAACCTCCTGACGAACGGATCGGTGGAGCACCATCCGTACCGGAATCCGTCGCTCCATAAAAATTCATTGTTCTGTCGATATCGTTCTATTAAAACGAACGATATGAGAGACCTGAACTACAATCATCTTCGCTATTTCTGGGCTGTCGCGCATGAGGGCAGTCTCACGCGGGCCGCTGGTCACATGAACCTGTCGCAGTCGGCGCTGTCGGTTCAGATCCAGAAACTCGAGCATCAGATCGGACATCCGCTGTTCGAGCGCGTGGGCAAGAAACTCGTCCTGACCGAGGCTGGCCAGATCGCGCTCGACTATGCCGATACGGTGTTCAAGGCTGGTGACGAACTAATGAGCACCCTGCGGGGACGCCCTTTCGCTAGCCGTCAGGTTCTCAGGGTCGGGGCGCTCACGACCTTGTCTCGTAACTTCCAATTGGAATTCCTGAGGCCGCTGGTTGGCCGTTCGGACGTGGAGTTGATCGTTCGGTCAGGCAACATCCGCGACCTCCTCGCGCAGTTGGAAGCCCACGCCGTCGACGTCGTTCTGGCGAACAGCGCGGCGCCGCGCGATGCGCGCTCGTCACTGCGCAACCACCTTCTGAACGAACAGCCGGTCAGCTTGGTCGGCCGCCCCCGGATTGACGGACGGACGTTTCGCTTCCCCGACGATCTGCGCGCCGAGCCGCTGCTACTTCCCAGCCTCGACAGCGATATCCGTGTGGCGTTCGACCGGGTTCTCGAATTGGCTGGCATCAGACCGACGATCCTCGCGGAGGTCGACGACATGGCCATGTTGCGTCTTCTCGCGCGCGAGCGGGAAGGTCTAACTTTGGTGCCACCGATTGTCGTGCGTGACGAACTGGAAGCCGGGCTGCTTGTCGAGCACTGCCGCATTCCGGAGGTCACCGAGCGCTTCTATGCAATCGTTCAGAAAAGACGCTTCCCCAATCGGCTGTTGATCGACGTTCTCGGCATCGCCAACGCGGCGGTATCGAAATCCGCATGAGGACGCGTGGCGAACCTGGGCGGGCGCCGGCCTTTTGTCGCTAAACGATTTCACGATTCCGGCCTGTAGTCGTGCGTTCTATCAATGCACCTTTGCCACGTGGTTTTCAGTCCAGCGCCTAAGCTTTTCGGTACAATGTAAAGCCGATTGGATGACATTGGTCGATATGGGGTCGCCCAGCCGCGAGCACTCATCGATCGCAAGCCGCATCTCGCCCGTGAGATGGCCCAGACGTTTAACCATCTCCTCGGCGTGCTCCTCGCAAGAAAGATCGTGGATGGGATAAGGTTTCAGGCAGCTTTCGCGCACGACCATTGGCGAGAAGCTTTTAGATAAGCCCCCAAGATTTATAATGCGCTCGGCGATGAGGTTGCTATGCATCCTCAATTCCATAAAGGTGCGGTCAAAAAGCGGGCGCATAAAGAGAGCACTTGGTCCTCGGGCATTCCAGTAGGCGTGCTCGGCGGATTGAGCGCCATCTATCGTCGCGACAAGAACGCGATTGAGGCGGTCGCAAATCGATCTCCGTCGCGTCTGATCCAGCGCATGACGCGGGAATCTGGGATAAACCGTGCTTTTATCGAGCACTTTCAGTGTGCGATTTGACATGGAATTTCACTCCTCATTCGATATTCGATGGGTCTGTAGGATTACGGTTATGTCGAGCGGTTGCCGCCGAACCAGGTTGAAGCGAAGTCCGTTATGGACTGGGGAATTCCGGCCGATTGCGCGAGCTCGCTAATCTGATCGGGCGTGAACTGCGACGGGTCGATGCCATGCTCGGACAGAAGCCCTAGAATTTCTTGCGGCCCCCTGCCTTGCAACATGTCAGGGTCAAGCCCCGCCGCCTGGATCATTTCCTGCAGCGGCCCGCCTTGCTGCGCGGCGTCATTGTTGCCGGCAAGGCCGGACAGCGTCTCAGTGATCTTCGTGAAATCGAACATTCTTTGTCTCCGTGATGTGATATTGCGCGGTCGTGACTTAAGCGTTCCCCGTTACTTCCGCGGGCGGTCGTTCACCGTGGCCATGGCGCTGCCGTTAACGCCCGCCGCTATGGGAAGCAACTTCGCCATGGAACGCACGGCGTTCCGCTGTTTGTGGGCTTCAGTTGTCGGTTTGTGCGTGTTGTTCATGCCGGTCTCCATTGTTTTGGCGATTGGCGTTATAGCCTCGCTGATACCAGATATTTCGGAGCGGAACCGGCATTGATCCAATTGATAGCCGCGTGCCGCGTGATCGGGTTTCCCGATCAGCTTTCGCATTTCTGCGTTGCGTTTCTATATCATGATTATGACGGTGAGCGCTTAAGCGGGGGATTGACGTGCCAAATCTGAGACAGCTCGAATATCTCGTCGCGATCGCCGAAACGCGCCATTTCCGACGCGCAGCGGAGCGCACGGGCGCCACGCAGCCCACTTTGAGCGGTCAAATCAAGGCGCTGGAGGACAGGCTCGGCGTGCAACTTATCGAGCGGACGCGGACGCGAGTGGTCATGACGCCGTTGGGAATGCAGATTACGGAGGTGGCGCGACGCATGCTCCTTGACGCGCACGAAATCCGCAATCTGGCGGCCGCCGCTGGCGACGACATGGCCGGGCTGGTTCGCCTGGGTGTGCCCCCGACAATCGGCCCATACCTCCTTCCGCGCGTCCTGCCCACGCTGCACAAACGTCATCTAGGCCTGAAGCTGTATGTGCGCGAGGAGTTGCCCATATCGCTGCCGCGCGGTCTGGAGGACGGCCTCCACGATTTGATCATCACGCCCATGCCCATCCGCGGGGTGGAGCTTGATAGCATGCCGCTGATGCGCGAGACGCTTTACCTGACGGTCGCCGCTGATCATCCGCTGGCCTTCAGGGAAAGCGTCGGCCGCGAAGACCTGGCCGGTCAGGATGTGCTTACGCTGGGCGCAGGGCATCAGCTCCATGATGTCGTGCGCGGCTTGTGCGAGGAGATGAAAGCGCGATTGCGCCTCGATTACGAGGGCACCAGCCTCGATACGCTGCGCGAAATGGTGGCCATGGGCATGGGCGTCACCTTCTTGCCCCGGCTTTATGTAGAGGCTGAACTTGACCGTGACGACTCGGTGAAAACTTTGACGCTAAGAGATCGATCGATCACGCGCACAATCGGGATTGCGTGGCGGCGCTCAAGCGCGCGGCAAGCCACCTATCAGAAACTGGCGCAATTCATTATCGAGGCTATGCGATCCGACGAGGCTCGAAACACGGCTCGAAATGAAAAACGCCCGTGATGTTCTCCCACGGGCGTTCGTCCCCGTCGAGGTGAGGAGTTATCTGACGTAGAAGCGGTTCTCAGATGGAACGGCCTGCGCCCAAACGGACTTGTCCTGCGCCGGGTCGATCCAAGGTTTCCCGTCCACATTCGCGTACAGCGAGGCCCACAACGCGGAACCAGCCGGTGGGACTGACGTTAATTGAACCTTGAGCTTTCGGTGGTCGCCAGCGTTAAGAGCCAGCTGTCCTATAGGCTCGCCGGTCTTTTTTCCGTCCTTGTCCGCGCCATAGAGAACAAGATACCCATTGGTCGGTACATACGCGTACTCGATGAGAACTTCCTTTCCCTCAATCTTCTGATCCATCGCCAGAACCGAAGGCGGGGTGCGCGAAACACCGTCCGCGTCTGCCGGTTGGTTCGCGTATGAAGGCAAGGCCGCGCCGCCGATCATGAGCAGGCCGAGCGTACACGCGACAATCGAGGTTTTGGTCGTCTGAGTCATAACAATCTCCCTTGGCTTATTCCGAGGAAAGCGTCGCCGTTGCGGGTGATTGCGGCTTATGGCAAGCTTGCCCGAGTGCGATCGCCTTCCGATGCGCAACATTTGGAGACTGAGGGCTCATTCCTCCAATTGGTGTTCGGGCTCGCACTAATCGGCTCTTGCGATAAGCAAAGTTCCCCTCTTCGCGAGAATGCTGCAAACGGCTCAAATGCACATGTTAGGGCGCGTGCATTCAAACCCTGCGCGAGAGGACAGTATAATGAATCCTATTGGCCTCGCCACGGCCAACCTGCTGTCGCCCATGGTGCGTTTCTTCGCATTGGCGCTGGACACCGCGCGCCTGCGATCCAGCCTATCTTGTCCGGAAGCGGTGTCGAGGGGTTTGGCGATCTATCTCCTTGCCGCCATCGGCTTTAAGGGGGGCGCGAGCATTTCCGAACAAGTGCTCGATAGCCGCGTTTTGGTCACGCTCACTGCGGGAGCGGTGATCAGCGCTGTGATGCCGATCATCGCATTCTGGCTGTTGAGGGCGACGACGAAACTCGACCGGGTCGATATTGCGGCTATGCGAGCTTAACGACAATTCTTGGAGTGTGCGATGCTACGTAAGATATTTGAACAGCTTGCATAAAGAAACCTTTCCATAGCGCTACCAAATTCCGCGTTGAAATCCTCATATTACGGCCCTCATATCTGCGCCGAGCCACCGTCAACGAAAAGTTCGCTCCCTGTTACAAAGCTGCTGTCTGCCGAAGCCAAGAAAAGGGCAGCGGCGGCTATCTCGGCCGGGTCAGCCAGCCGGCCCAGCGGTGTTGTCGCTTTGACGTAGTCCTGCATCGCGATGTTTTCGCTCTCGGATTTTGCTAGCGCATGCCATCCTGGTGTGGATGTGTTGCCAGGCGACAAAACGTTCACGCGAATTTTTCGCGCGGCAAGGTCGAGGATCCAGTTCCTGGCAAAACTCCGAATGGCAGCCTTACTCGCGGCATAAACGCTGAAGGCTGGAGTTCCGGTGCTGGCGGCCGTCGAACCGGTCAGGATGATCGAGCCGCCGTCCTTTAGGAGCGGCAGGGCCTTTTGAACCGTGAATAATGTGCCTTTGACATTCGCCCCCAAAGGCGATCTCGCCGTGACCGCGCCATGGGGCCTCGGTCACATGCATCTGTTGCCGATCGCGGTCGAGTTCCTGACCGCCTATCCCGAGATCGGTCTGCGGCTTGTGTTGACGGACCGCATCGTGAACACGGTCGAGGAAAACATCGATATTGCAATCCGCATCGGCAGTCTCCCAGACAGCAGCATGATTGCGACACGCATCGCTTCGATCCGCCTCGTCATATGCGGAAGCCCTTCCTATCTGGCCGCACGCGGAACGCCGAAGGCGCTGAGCGACCTGCACAACCATGACTGCATCGGCGTGGATTCGCTTCTCGGCCAGGCTGTCTGGAAATTCGGGAAAGGCACTCGGGCAAGTGTGATGCAGGTTCCATCGAGGCTTTGTGTGACCACGTCCGAGGCCGCTATCCAGGCGACGATCGCTGGCGCAGGGTTAACCCGCGTAATGTCGTATAAGATGGAAGCCGCTAGGCGTGATGGAGCGCTCGTGATCGTACTTGAGGAATTCGAGCAAGAACCTTTGCCGGTGCATATCGTTTATGCGCAGCGGAAATTGGCGCCCCTCAAGTTGCGTGCATTCCTCAATTGGATTACGCCCCGACTGAAAGCGCGTCTCGCTTGATTTGAGGAATTGAGCGAAGCTTTGCGCCGTTTACAATCTATCGGAAAGTTAGTTTGGCATCGCAGGCGCGCAACCAACGCGGACCTACTTATCTCGTGACCGCAATTTAGTTTGAGTGAAGTGCGATCAGTGGCAAGCTTCAATATCCAATTCGGATAAAAGGGAGAGGAAAACTCTTTAGAAACCTTTCAGAAACAGCGACTTATCTGGACGCCTGTTGCCCATTTAGCCCTCCTCTGCGGTATAATGCCTAACTCATTCCAGCAAAACTCACGCACGCTGGAGCTGAAAACCGGTTCCCTCTGCATCTGTTGACAGCTAGTGGCGCGATCCGCGGCAGCCGCATACTTCCTAAGCCGCCGCGAAGATGTTTGCGGCGCCCGCTCGATGTCGGCATAACCGCTCGATGAGAGCAATTTGCCATGGCATTTGAGAAGCGCGTTTTTGGGCGTGCAGCCCACGGGCAATCCGCATTTGGGGAATTATTTGGATGCGGTGAAAAAGTTCGTCGCGCTGCAGGAGCAGTATCAACCGGGGGGCTCGGGATCGGACACCCTTACCGGGTTCGAAACCTGACAGGCAGCGCTTTCAACGACACGTTGAACGGATCTTCTGGCGTAAAGTCACCTATCGGTGGGCAACTTTTAATGCTGAGGATTGCGCTAGCCTATAGAAGCTTACAGTAAATATGCGCGCCGTAAGTTGGCGCGCCAGTCAAACACAGTCTAACTGATCACCGATCCAACGGGCATGACTTAGGTTATGGGTCTCCGTTTTACTATCATGATTTCCTCCGATCTGATCGGTTTCGAGCTGGGTTATATGCTAAATGCACGCCGGTTTTATTCAACTGCGAAGCAAGCTTTTTAAGGCGTTCATGTGCGGTTAGGTCAATTGCACGCCCATCGGCTGAAAAGATCTCAACCTCGCGAGGTTTACCGACCCCGTTGACCGTTTTGAGAATTTCCTCTTCTAGATAAGGAGCGCTGAGGAAATTAAGGTCACCGTAAATCGTCATTCTTGAGCGTCTATCGAGCGGGTCAGCGCCGCCTTCCTGCTCTATGGCAACAGTCACAATTGGTGGACACATTGACTGGAGGAACACCAGTGCTAGCGAGGCGCCAAAACCGATGAGAAGCCCCCAAACCAATCCGAGCCATAGAACTCCCGCCAATGCGGCCAGATAGCCGATGCCCTCTGCCCGGTTCCACTTCCAGGCTTTGCGGAAATCCGAAAAACCGAGCTGTGACAGTCCGGCGGCAAAGATCGTTGAAGCCAGCACCGCGTGCGGGACGGAGCTGAGCAGATGCGGCGCCGCCATCATAATCGTCAGAACGCACATCGCAGTGAACGCGGCTGAAAGCGGTGTCGCAGCGCCCGCGTCAAGATTGACCGCGGACCGGGCAAGACCCCCCGATACGGGATAGCCGCCAGTCATGCCGGAGGTAAAATTTGCCGCGCCCATGGCGAAGAGATTGGTTTTTGATGAAGGGTTCCCATTCCCTTTTTCCGCGAGCCTGGTCTCAACTGACCAGGCCTCGATCATGATCACCAGCGCCACGGTAAAGCCGGCGCCAATAATGGCCCTAACCGCATCACCGGAAATATCTGGCAGCCCCCATTGCGGGAAGCCTTGGGGAATCTCGCCAACGACTTTTACGCCTGATACCTGGCTCAGGTCACCCGCCCAAACCACGATGGTGCCCGAAACGATCGCCATCAACGGCGAAACCTGAGCGATCCATCTCGCGACAACCGAATTGTAATTCAACAGTAGCGCTCCGCAATTGGACAGGCGGACGCGATTGGACAGCAAGACAACTGCGATTAAGGCGATGGCCAATGTTGCAGGGTTGAGCTCGGCGATTTTCCTCGCTAACGCCAAAATCAAGTCTGGCGCGGAAGAGGTTCGTTCCAACTGGACGCCCAAAAGGGCCGGCAGTTGGTTGACCGCAACGAGGAGTGCAAGGCCGGCGGTAAAGCCGCTTAACACCGGCTGGCTGACATAGCGGAGCAGTCCCCCAAGGCCAAGCATCGCAAAGAGCATCAAAAACACCCCTGCAACGACGCCAACCGCCCGAACCGTTGCAACAAAGTTCGGCGCGTCGGGACTGGTGAACGGTAGAACCGCGCCAAGCGTCGCCAAAGCAGCAGCCGGCGTGGGGCCCGGCGAGACAAACCTGCCCTTCGCGAAGACGGCGAAGACGACGAGCGGCGCCAGGCTGGCGTACAGGCCCATAACGGGCGGGACGCCCAAGAGCAATGCGAATGCCAAGCCTTGCGGCACGATGATGATAGAGACCATGACGCCTGCCATGAGGTCGCCGGGAAACTGCTCCCGGCGGTAGCTTCGCATCCACTGCGGCACGACACGGCCCATGACGGCTTGCCCGCTCAAATCTCGATCGCTGATCATGCCGCCTGTTCCCTTGGCTCGTCAGTTTCGATCATGATCGGCGTATCGACCATAAGCGGCCGCTTCGGCCGGTAACGGGCACGCGCCGGATCGGCCTGCTCTTTGTCGACGAGGTTAAGAAACGACATCAAAGCTGAGACGATCTCATTCGTCGCCCCAAGCGTCGTAAAATGATTGCGGCCGGGTAGCGTAACCGTCCACGCCGAGATCCATCGGCCAAAGCGTGCGATCTCGGGCCAGAGCGAGTCGCGGTCGCCGCAAATGAGAAGCGCGGGACACCTCGCGTCCGCGACATCGCCGGACAAGTCGGTGCGGTCAAGGGCCACGGACGCCCAAAGCGCATCGACATCATTGCTGAGAAGTTGATCCCGTAAGGCCAGACTGATCGGCCGCCCGCTCGAAGTTTCAATATGGCCGATCCAGCCATCAAGATTGTCGCCAAGCGCACTGCGGAACGTGCTCAAGCTTTGCGCATAGCCATGCGCGCCGATGACGATCAGACCTCGGACGCGATCGGGATAGAACGAGGCGACGGCCAAAGCGATCCAGCCGCCCATGGAATAACCGCAGAGATCGGTGGTTTTGATGTTGAGTGTGTCAAGCACTGCGATAATGTCGCCAGCGCGTTTATGGTCGGAATAGGATTCCACGTCATACGGCTTTTCGCTTTTGCCGTGGCCCCGCGCATCGATCAGGACGACCTGCCGGCCAGCTTCGACAAGCTGCTCAACGAGACCATGAGCGCGCCAGCTTTCCCGGCAACTGGCGAAGCCGTGCAGAAGGACAATAGGCGGGCCGGATCCTTCAATTGAGTAAGCAATTTCGACGCCGTCGGAGGCGGTCACAAACTGTGTCATGGCGATGATGTCTTTCGAAGGAAATGCCGCTTTCCGCGGCTGGGTTTATGCTCAGGAATGGCGCCTGCCATCCCTTCCCGCATCATCGCCAAAATCGATGGAGGGGTAAGGCGAAGAACGGTGAAAAGCAGAGAACTTGAGAGTGGTTAAAGAATTGATCGCCTTCATAAAACGGTTTGCGAAGACCAATTGATCTACACGCAAACCGTTCCTGCGGCCTGGCGTGGTACTATTACTTCGCAATGCTTAAATAGGGGGCCAGCACAAGATCTTTGTGAACGATAACCCGCAAAGGCCAGCCGGGTCGGACCTTTATGGTGGGCTGGATGTTGAGATTCCGCTCGACGACCTTCTGCCCTACCCTGTTCGCAGCATCGCCTCCGCCGTCGCGCAATGCGGCTGCCAGGTCGTCATCATCGCCGCTCGACGAGAGTTCTGCGCCCACATTCAACAGCGTCGCCAGCACGGCGCCCTGGAACAGTTTCCACGTGTGATGGTCGACACGATCCGTCAAACCCGCGGCCCCTCCGGCGTCGGTTGCGGGCAAATTGTCGATGACGATGGATGAACCGTCCGGACGGATGAGGCGCTGCCAGACGACGAGCGCGCGGTTTTGTCCAAAGCCGACGCGGGCGTCATAGCGGCCCATTAGACGCGAGCCTTGCGGGATGAGAAGATGTTGTCCCGTTTTGGTGTCATAGACCGGCTCCGTCACCTGCGCGATAACAAAGCCCGGTAAATCCGAGTTGAGACCTGTCACCAAACTCGCCGCGATAATGGTCCCGGCCATGATTTGAAACGGCGAGACAGGGGTCTCCAGCGTGTGCGGGTTGAGGACGTCGCGGCCTGGCCCCGTCTTCAGAAAACTCAGCTTCGCGCTCTGCTCGGCGGCGGGCGTGGCGCCATCGCCGGTCGTATTTGGCGTCAGCGCCGCAAAAGATGAATTGCCGTCGGACAGCCCGCCGGTTGCGGGGATCCCGTCATCTTTTCCCGGCGCAGTCACCCGATTGTTTCCCACCCCGCGAAGCGCGAAAAAGACGTCGGCTTTACGCGCCTCTGCCTCCACGCCGACGTCAAGCGTTAGGCTGGGGTTGACCTCAGAGAACGGTTTCAAAGGCCCGTCAAGTGGCCCCTCTCCCAAAGGGATTTTTGGCTGGTTGTCTGCAGGTCTGGCAAGACGATCATAGTCAGCAGGCAACCGGTCCAGGCCTTCGGCCCTGGGTTTGCTCTGCGGCGTGTAGAGTTCTGGCACCGCGCGCGGCCGAAACCAGTCCGGCGGGTCGAGTGAAAGCAGAACAAGCGCCGCCAGGAGAAAGACAATAAGGGCAGTTACGCCAGCGACCATGACGCGGCTAAGTTTCGTCACCGGGGCCGGTCGGGCGCGGAGGTCGAGCGACTCCGCACCGTCACTCGGGTCGGGTTTCTGCGGCGAGGGCTCGTTCATTTCAACGTCTCCCGCCATATCGCATCGGTGCGCACAATGCGCACCACTCGCTGGGGCGCTTCGCCAAGCCGGAGTTCGGCGACCGCAAACAACCGGTCGACAATATAGGTCGCGCCCTGCACCCGGTAATTGACGAGCGCCGGCTGGCCGTTTTCACCGAGCACGAAGAGGGGCGGCGCCTCGCCCCGGGCGAGGCCAGCTGGGAAGCGGATATACACCTTGTCGCCGTCATCGAACACCTGAGCCGGCCGCCATGGCGCTTCCCCTTCGATGCGGTAGCGGAACTGCAACCGCTCAAGATTGACCCCCACATGCGCAACGGCGTCTCCTGCAATCGCCGCCGCCGTCGCCTGCTGTTTGCGCCGGATCAACTCTGTCTCGGGATAGGTCCAGGACAGCGAGGCCATGTAGGTGGTCTCGGTGGAGTGCGCCTCAATGTGATAGGTGCGCCGGTCGGTGGTGATGACAAGATTGGTCGCCAGCCCTTTGGCTGATGGCTTGACGAGAATATGCACCCGTGCAGCCGCGCCCTCCCCGCTTGTCGTGTCGCCGATAATCCAGCGCGCCGTGTCGCCGGCGGAGACCGAGATCAGGGTCTCGCCGGCCTCAAGTGCGATATCGCAGACCTGCATGGGCGCGGCGTAAAGCTGATAAAGAGCGCCCGCCGTGTACGGATAGACCTGGATGGCGTTGATGTAGCCGTCCTTTATCGGTTCGATCTTCGCCGCCCGGTTCGCCTCATCGATGCGTGCCTCAGGCTTGGCTGTGTCTTCGCCAGCGTCAGGCTCTGGCTCCTCCTCCGGTTTGGGCGCCGTCTTCAATTGCCCAGGCAGCGGCAATGGCTCCGGCATTGCTATAATCTCGGTCGACGATTTGGGCTCTTCGACCCGTTTTGCTTCGCCAAAGACGGTGTTATCGAGGGAGATTTCGGCCACCTTGACCCGCGTGCAGGCAGGAATAGCAAGAACCGCCATTGCAACGCAGACTTTCAGGGTTTTGCTCATTGCGGTTCCCCAGGGATGACGTCTTCGCTCCAGTTGAAGCTGACGATGAAGAGACCAAGAGGGTTTTTGCGAAGGACTTCCTCGGTGCGCGGCGGCTCTATGCTCACTGTGAACAGGCCAGTAAAGCGCTTGGCGCCGACGCTCGCGCCGTTCTCGAAGCTTTTTTCCTCCCAGCGCAACTGGAAGGAGGATGACGAGGCTCTGACCGCGCTCGTGACCTCCACCGAGACCGTTTTCTGCCCGACCCTGGCGAAGGGATCAGCGCCTCTAGCATAATCGTTCAGCGTCACCGCCGCCTCACGGCTGACGAGATCATAGGCTTTCAGCCAATTTTGGCGCACGATCACGCCGTCGCTGGAGAGCGATCGGACTTGCTCGACAAACCGCGCCAGCTGGTAAGCGATCTGTGCGTCGGTTGGCGTGTAGGCCGCCGTGGCGGGGCCGACGGCGCGGATCTCGCCTTTGCTGTCGATCTCGACCACGTAGGGCGTCACACGGCCGCGGCTCGCCTGATGGAGGAGGCCTCCGGCAAGGCCGATCGACAGTCCCAGGCATCCGAACGCCATCAGCCGCCAGTTTTTTGCCTGGACCCGGGCGGAGCCGAGACGCTCGTCCCAGACCTGCGCGGCCTTCTGGTAGGGCGTCACCGGCTGCGGCGTCCGTCCGTAGCGCAAAGTCGAGCGTTTGAAACGCATGGGGTTTATCTCCGCTAGGTCTTCGTGTTCAGACTTGGCCCAGGGCTCATCCCCGGCCTGTCGCCGTCGCGTACGGTATGCGCAAGCGCTGTCGCCGCATTGGCGATGCGTTGTCGGCGCGCGAGCCGTGTCGCCCAGGCAGG
>JBGSLP010000165.1:0-11049 GCA_041740655.1 Alphaproteobacteria bacterium | reverse complement strand
ATGTCGATGATGTCGGCGCCATCGGCGATCAGCGCGTGGGCGTGGGCTGCGGCCGCATCGGCCTGATCGTGCAGGCCACCGTCGGAAAAGCTGTCGGGCGTGACGTTCAGGATGCCCATGATCCGTGGCGTGCTCCAGTCGAGGCTTCCGATGGAGGCTCGCGCGCCCGTCAACTTAGCGACGAGCGTTTGCACGGCCGGTTCATCAATGGCCTTAAGGGTCGCCGCGCGCGCTATCGCGCTTTTGGTTGCCCCAGGTTCGCCCTCGATGATCTGGGCGGAGAGGAAAGCGCCCGGGCCGCCGCAAAGTGGCAGCGCAATTCCCTCCGCCACCGCCTGAGCGGCGGTTTGGCCCCAGATGACGCCGATCGGCCTGAGATATACTTTCATTGGCTGGAAGGTCTCCTCCGCCGGGTTGCGCGGCAGGTTCCTCCTATGCCAAGTCTGCCATCATGAATCCAGATAAAACACCCGCAGGCGTACCCCAACGTTTGCGCGCCTCGCACATCGTGGCGGCAATATCGCTCGTGGCCGTGCTGGACGTATACATCATGCTGGTCAGCGCGCCGGTTCTGGAAGGCCTGAACGGCGGCCGGACGATATTCGACCTGCGCTTTGGATATTCGCCGGAGACAGCGCGGCGATTGATCGCCGGTTTTGGCGAGAACGGCTGGCGGGCTTACGCGCTATGGCATACCGCGCCGGACACGCTTCTGGCCGTCGCCGAGTGTGCGGCGCTCGTGATGATTTGCCTTCGCGCCACCCGCCCGGGTGGGCGCTTTTCGGTTCGGATGCGACCGGAGTTGCGCGCGGCCGTTATTGCCGCTCCGGTGGCGCAGGCTGTGTTCGATATTGCTGAAAACGGGCTGGTTCTAGGCATGCTGGCGCAGGGCGCAGGCGCTGAAGGCTGGTTGATAAAAGCGGCGAGCAGCGCGACCATGCTGAAATGGATATCGGCGGCCTTCTCGCTCACCATCGCATTTAGTCTGGGCGGTTACGCACTGCTGAAATGGATACGCCGCCGTCAGGGCTGACCCGAGCGGCGGCGCATGATTGTTGAATCTTGGAGGAACCGCCGCCTTACGACTGCGGCTGAGGCTCCATGCCGCCAGTGTCAGGCTCATCCTCTTCCGATTTGCGCGGCTTGCCAGAGGTCGGCACGGCGGCCCGGCGCTTCGGCTTGTTCTCGTCGTCCGGAAACTCACGAACCGGGCGCTTGCCAGCAAGGATATCCTTGAAGTCCTGCGCGCCGAGCGTTTCGAACTCTAGCAGGGCGTGCGCGATCGCCTGCCACTCCGTCCGCCGCTCGGTCAGGATGCGGCGTGCGGTCTGCTCGCCCTCCTCGATCAGCTTGCGGATTTCGCCGTCAACGATCTTGGCGGTTTCATCGGACATATTCACAGTCTGCGTGACCGAATGGCCGAGGAAAACTTCCTGCTCGTTGCCCGCATAACGCACGCGGCCAAGGCTGTCGGACATACCCCATTCCATCACCATCGACCGCGCAAGGCGGGTCGCCATCTGAATGTCGCTGGTCGCGCCGTTCGTCACCTTGTCTGGACCGAACTGCATGATCTCGGCTTCGCGACCGCCAAACAGGATGGCGAGGCGGGATACGCACCATTGCCGGGTGTAGGTGTAACGATCGCCTTCAGGCAGCGATAGCACGAGCCCAAGCGAGCGGCCGCGCGGTATGATCGTCGCCTTATGGATCGGATCGGCGCCTTCGACCGTGAGGCCGACGATTGCGTGGCCCGCTTCGTGGAAGGCTGTATTGCGCTTCTCTTCCTCGCTCATGACCATCGAGCGACGCTCGGCGCCCATCATGACCTTGTCTTTAGAATCCTCGAACTCGGACTGGGTGACGATGCGCTTGGACCTGCGTGCGGCCAGCAACGCAGCTTCGTTTACGAGGTTCGCCAGATCGGCGCCGGAGAACCCGGGCGTGCCGCGCGCCAGAACGCGCAAGTCGACATCGGGCGCCAGAGGCACCTTGCGCGAATGCACTTTCAGGATTTTCTCGCGGCCAACCACGTCCGGCAGCGACACCGTGACCTGACGGTCGAAACGGCCAGGGCGCAGCAAGGCGGGGTCAAGCACGTCCGGACGGTTCGTCGCCGCGACGATGATGATGCCCTCGTTCGCTTCGAAGCCGTCCATTTCGACGAGCAACTGGTTCAGCGTCTGCTCACGCTCATCGTTGCCGCCGCCAAGTCCGGCGCCGCGATGGCGACCGACGGCGTCGATTTCGTCGATGAAGATAATGCAAGGCGCGTTCTTCTTGGCCTGCTCGAACATGTCGCGCACGCGGCTCGCGCCAACACCGACGAACATTTCAACGAAGTCTGAACCCGAGATCGTGAAGAACGGCACGTTCGCTTCGCCTGCGATCGCGCGCGCCAGCAGCGTCTTGCCGGTTCCGGGAGGTCCGACGAGCAGCGCACCGCGAGGAATGCGTCCACCGAGCCGCTGGAATTTCTGAGGATCGCGCAAAAACTCGACGATCTCCTCCAGATCTTCCTTGGCTTCGTCCACGCCCGCTACGTCGTCAAACGTAACGCGGCCCTGTTTCTCCGTCAGCAGCTTGGCTTTGGATTTGCCAAAGCCCATAGCTCGCCCGCCGCCGGATTGCATCTGGCGCATGAAGAATACCCAGACGCCAATCAGCAGCAGCATCGGGAACCAGGACACCAGTACGCCCAGAAGCGAGGGCACGTCATCCTCGGCTGGCTTCACGGTGAAGCCGACGCCGCCGTTTTTCAGACGCTCCACAAGCTGCGGATCATTTGGCGCGATGGTCTGGAAAACACGGTTGTCATTGAGCTGACCTGTGAGGGTCGAGCCCGATATCGTGACCGTCCGCACAGTGCGGTTCTCGACCTCGGTCAAAAACTGCGAATAGCTGATTTCCTTGTCCCGCGCACGCCGGGAAGGATTCTGGAATAGATTAAACAGCGCGATAAGGAGAAGAAGGATGATGATCCAGATCGCAAAATTACGGAAGTTCGAGTTCATGGAACGCCTTCGGTTCACGGGCGGATGCCCAGTTTGGAGCAAGACGCCCCAGCACGTAAATTCGTCCGTCTAAGATAAGAGGCCAGCGCGCTTTTGCCAAGCTAAGCTATGCGTTTTGTTAGTTTACACGAATTTACTGCCTTTAGATTAAATCTTGTCGTCAAAAGGATGAACAAACGTGGCGCGGCAAACGAGCGCGTGGCCCGGCTCGGCGGGGCTGAACGATGCCAGCGGCGCGGCGATCATGCGCCCGTTCAGCCAGAATGCGGGGGTGCTCTGAAGCGTAACCTTTGGAATTTTCGGGCGCGGCGCATCAATCGCGCGAAGCCCTTCGACCCCAAGCGCTGCAACGCGAACGGATTCGGGTAGCTTGCTAGAAACCCGGAAGCGGCCATCCCATAACGCCGTCTCGCCCGGCGCAAGGAGTATATCGGGGGCGGGCGTGCGCCCCACCTCGCGTATGATCGTGAGTTGGCTCGCATCGAGCCGCAACACGCATCCGCCCAGCGTCCATTTGCCATGATCCTGCCAGACTAGGGCGTCCCACAGCGCCTCAAGCTTTGACAACCGCACGACGCGCGCGCCGCTCCCGAACCCCGCCAGGGCTTTCGACAATACGCCAAGAGCCGTCTCGACAGGCGCCGCTTTCAACAAGGTCATGTCTACGCGGCCCCATCCTTCCGGGAAAACCTCCACCGCCGATGAGGCGAGATCAAGCGTGGCGGCGGCCGACGCGGCTCTCGCTCTCCCGAGACGCTTTGCGGAAAGCGCAATGGCGCGCGCATCAAACCCCTGCGTGCGAAGCGCGGCGAGAGTCCGCCGGATGCGGATGCGTTCAAACCGAACGTCCTGATTGCTTGGGTCTTCGATCCAGCGTTCGCTGATCGAGCGCAGAAACGCCTTTAGCCTCGACTTCGAGATATCGAGCAACGGCCGGATGATGACCACGTCGCCGCAGCGCGAAACCGGAGTTATGCCGGCAAGCCCATCGAGGCCGCTGCCGCGCGCGAGGCGCATCAAAAGCGTTTCGGCCTGATCGTCCAAGGTGTGCGCTGTGACAATCGCGCTGAGGCCATTCTCCGCAGCAAAGGTGCGCATTAGAGCGTAACGCGCTTCGCGAGCGGCGCTCTGAAGCCCCGAGCGCGGTTTGTCCCCCATCCAGCTTAAGGTTGCGTGCGGGATGCCAAGTCGCGCTGATACCTCGGCGACAAACGCCGCTTCATTGCCCGATCCGGCCCGCAAGCCGTGATCGACCGTCACCGCATGAAGGATGATATGAGGCTGGAAAGCGCGGCGCCATCTGGCGACGGCATGCAGCAGCGCAAGGCTGTCTGCGCCGCCCGACACGGCAATGACGCACCCCGCATGATGCCGCAGCGGCGCGAATAACGTTTCGAGGGCGGTCGCTTCAAACGGACGGGGTTGCGAACGCGGTTTTTCGGGCATCTAGCAATTTGAGCGGCGCTTCTCGGCCTGGGCGCGCTGCACGACAGCCTGCGCCTGGGGAAATCTTTGCTCAAGTTCGGAGAAAGCGTTGCACGCTTCCTTGGTCTCGCCGAGCCGTTTCAGGGATATGCCTAGCTTCAAAAGGCTTTCCGGAGCCTTTTCGCTCGCCGGAAAGTTCGTGTAGCTTTTCAGGAACATCTCTGCCGACTGCTTGTACTCGCCGGACACGAACGCTGTTTCGCCGAGCCAGAACTGTGCCGGGCCTGCAAGAGGGTCATCGGAATGCTGCCTCAGGAACTGCGTGAAATAGGTTTCGGCGGCCTGATATTCGCGTTTCACGAGACTTCCATAGGCCTGATCGTAGAGCGCTTTTGCCTCGCCGGATGAAAAACGAGCCGGCTGCACGTCGCTTCCGCCATAGGGCGACGCGCCGATTTGCGGATTCGCCGCCTGCTGCGAGCCAAAGCGGCGCGGCGGTTCCGATGACAGCGAGCCGCCAGCCGACGTCTGAGGCTCCACAGTCGTCGAACCAAAGCCGCCGCTGGAAAGCGGGCGATCCCCGGAAAAGTTTTGCGGCTGGATCTGCGGCGCGCCGTAACCCTGATCGCGGAACTGACTTGGCGGCTGCGCCGTGACGGGCGGAGGCGTGTAAGCCGCGCGTGGCGGCGGGGTCACGCCAAGCTGGCGTTCGATCTGCTGAAGTCGCTGGATCATGTCGGCGACCTGCGAGGAAAGCGCCTGCATTTGCGGATCGCTGCCGCCCATGCCGCCTCCGCCAGTCGATGGCCCGGTATTGTTCGCCAGACTTTCGAGCGCCGCAGCCTGAGACTGCAGATCGACGATCTGTTCTTCGAGCTTGTCGATGCGCCGGTCGATGGACTGCGTGTCGGCGCCCTGTGGCTGCTGCATGCCCTGAGCGAGCACCGGGCCGGAAATCACGACGGCGGCAAGGAAAAAACATCCGTTTAAAATGCGGCGTAATGGCATGTTTGCGATCCAGATTGATTTTGCCGCAATTAGCCCAAACAAATGGTCAGCAATGAGGCGGAAAATCAAGGGCGCTAGGCCACAGCGCCAGCCCAACTCGCGACGGAATCGACACTAGTAGGATGCGACGGGGCCGCCTCTGCTGTTGAGCACGGTGACCGCGCGACGATTCTGCGACCAGCACGAGATGTTATCGCAGACCGCGACCGGGCGCTCCTTGCCGTAGGATAAGGTCTGCACGCGGCCCGGGTTGACGCCCTGCGAGGCGAGAAACTGCTTTGCGGCGGTCGCTCGTTGCGCGCCAAGACCAATATTATACTCGCGGGTACCGCGCTCGTCGGCGTGCCCTTCGATGGTGAGCGAATATTGCGGATACTGACGAAGCCACTGAGCCTGCGCCATGAGTGTCTGTTGCGCATCGGCGGACAACTGGACGCTATCGGTGTCGAAATAGACCGTATCGCCAACCCTCACGGTGAACTCACGTTGACTGCCGGGCGTGACCGGACCGTCAGAACCGTTGAGTCCGAATCCAGCGCCCTGAGGGGATTTCTGCGAGCAGCCAGCAAAGAGGGTTGCAATGATCGCAAATACGATGACGGCGCCGAGGCCGAGCGGGTTAGCGCGCATGTTGTCACTCCAGATCGCACCAGCGCCAAGCGGCGCTTGATACCTAGCAAACCACAATATGATTAATTGGGCCTAAATATGAATCAACCCTGCGTTGATTTTAAGGCGCGCGGCATTTTATGGAGCCCAATACTCGGGAAAAGAGGCTCAAAATGCTGGGTAAAACTGAAACGCCGTGCCCACCAATCCGGTGTCACGGCGCCTCAGCTAAATAACGAAGCAGCTCCGCTCCGTAATGTCACGTCAAAGATCACTTATTAGCGAGCCGAGACGACTTCCGAAGCGCCGAGCTTCATTGGCTCTTCATGACGGCAAGCGCCAAGAGCAACAGCGGCGAGAACAGAAGCGGCGAGAACCGCGAACTTGAAGCCTTTCATGGCCCCCTCCTTAAGAAAATTAGACCCCGTAGTACAGTGTCGGCAAGGCTAGTAATTAACGAACTTCAGAAACAACAACCGAAGCGCCGAGTTTCATTGGCTCTGCTTCAACTTCTTTGCGGCAAGCGCCGAGAGCGGCGGCAGCTGCGATGATCGTGGCGATGACGATTGCGCCTTTCAAACCCTGCATGGACTTCTCTCCTCTGGTTAAACGGCATTAGCCGTACTTTCGAATTACCTGCCAACGCGGTTTTGATCAAGGAGAGACCCGATATAGCCCACTAGTTCGTATCCGCATGATGCGAAAATGCCACGAAAATTACACGTATGTGACATCCGTAGGCGCCGGGCGCGGAAGACCGTGAATTTAGTCTTAACGCGGGGGAAAATGCAAAGGGCAGATCAGTTGACCAGCGGAGACCATGCAGGGTCGGAGGCAAAGGATGGAGTCGGCACCATCCGCTCATTATACCCCGTGAGGTCGATCGTGAACAGGCGAGGCCCGCCTTCCGCGCCGGGCAGGTCTCTGAAAAACATCAGAACGCGGCCGTTGGGCGCCCATGTCGGCCCCTCGTTATGATAGCCCTCGGTCAATATGCGCTCGCCACTGCCATCCGGCCTCATGACGCCGATGAGAAACCTGCCGCGTGACTGCTTGGTGAATGCGATGAGGTCTCCGCGCGGCGACCAGACTGGCGTCGAATAGCTGCCGTCGCCGAAGCTGATGCGCTGCTGGCCGGAGCCGTCGCGGTTCATCACGTAAAGCTGTTGGGAGCCGCCCCGGTCCGATTCGAACACGATCTGCTGTCCATTGGGCGCGAAACACGGACCGGTATCAATAGCGGGCGTGCTCGTCAGCTGCGTTTGCTGCCGGCTGCGGAGGTCCATCAGGTAGATATTGGAGCTGCCGCCCTCCTGTCGGCTGAAAATGATGCTTCGGCCGTCGGGCGAGAATCGCGGCGCAAAGGTCATGCCCGGTAATGTGCCTACCGTTTGCTCCTGCCCGGTCTGGAGGTCGCGCAGCATGACGCGCGGCTGGCCCGCGTTGTTATACGCCATGTAGGCGATTTCCTGCGTGGACGGGCTGAATCTGGGGGTCAACACCAGATTTTGCCCCTTTGTCAATTGGCGGATATTCTGCCCGTCCTGATCCATGATGGCGAGATTCTTTACCCGCGCATTTTTCGGCCCCGACTCATCGACGAATACGATTCGAGTGTCGAAATACCCGTCTTCGCCCACGATGCGCTTGTAGATGGCGTCCGAAATGATGTGGCCGACGCGTCGCCAGTTCGCGCCAGAGGTAAAAAATTGCTCGCCCGCAAGCTGGCGCCCGCCGATCACATCCCAGAGCCGGAATTCGGTGCGGATGCGTCCGTCCGAGCCTTGGCCTACGCGGGCAACGATGAGAGATTCCGCGTTAATCACTTTCCAGTCGTTGAAGCGCGGCGGACGGTCGACGCTCACGCCACGCTCTATGAACGCCGCCCGATCGACCGGCTTGAACAGCCCGGAGCGCTCAAGATTGGCCTGCACAACATCCGATATCTGCTGCCCGAGCTGGCTTGGAGCGCCGTCCGGCCCCTGAAAAACGGGGATGGCGATGGGCAACGGCCGTAGATTACCCCGGTTGATTTCCACTTCGACAGCCTTAGCCGGAGCGACCCACAGCGCAGTCGCGGCCATCAACGCCAGCCATGTGAATTTGACAGCGTTCGAACCTGATCGCATGGCGTGTTGTGTCATGGCTTGTCCTCATTTCATTGCGGTCGACCGCAATTCGCCTAGCGCAGCATCTGGCTAGGGTTAAAATTCAGCGTCATATCCCGCCACTGATCATATTTGTCGGCGGGCATAAAGGAATATGGCGCGCATTTCTGCACGGCGCGCACGGCGCTGTCCGCAGCGGCCTGGAAAAACGGCGAGTTGCCGAAGTTCACAATCTGCGGCGGGCGCGCAAGATCACCGGTCGCGCGAAGCTCGATTCGAAGCTTCACCTGCACCACATCGCCGCCAAGGCCGCCCGGCAGGTCCCAGCATTCCGACATCCGCTGCACGAAGGCGTCGAGTTCATTGGCGGTCAGCTTGTCTCCTGCGCCCCGCTCCACCCCCAGCGCCTGATCCTGGAAGCTTGATGGCGGGCGCCCAAGCTTGGGTTGCTGCTCGGACGGGGCCACATCGCCTGCGGTTGGATCCTTGTTGAGCAGCGCGGAGATGCGGTTCGGGTCGAACTTGCTCGGCTGCTCCGGCGCTTTCGGCCTGATGATGTCCGCGATGCGATCCTTCTCGGGTTCAGGCTTCGGCTTGGGTTTCGGTTTTGGTTTTTCCTCAACCTTTTTGGGTTTTGGAGGCTCAGGCTTTTTTTCCGGAGGCGCGGCCTCCGGCTCAGGCTTCTTCTCCACCTCGGCCGCTTTCTCGGGCTCCGCCTTTTTCTCCGGTTCGGGCGTGGGCTCGACCTTTGTCGGCGGAGGGGGGGCGGCGGCGGCCTGTCGTATGGCGGGCTTCTCCGTCACCTGAGGGGTCGGCACAGGCTCCGGCGCGGCGTCCGACTTTTTCTCGTCCAGCTTTGGCGGCGTCGTCTTATCCGCCTTGCCGTCGGCCTTGCCCGCCTTCTGCTCCGTCGTCTCGGAGGTCGCGGTGATTTCAATCGGCACCGGCCCAAGCGGCGGCGCCACGGAGTTCTGGCTTGACGAAAAATTCAGAAATATCGCAGCGAATAGAACGAGGTGCAATATTCCCGATACGATAAGGCTTGTTTTCAAAGCGCTATCCTAAGGTGATTGCTCTAACACGGTGATCAACGAAATCCGCTTGTAACCTGCGGCGTTTATCTGGCCCATGACTCGCATTAATAGCCCATAATTGGCCCTCTCGTCACCCCGGACGAACACGGCGTCCTCCACATTCACCTCGGTCGCCATGGCGGCAAGGCGCGTCCTGACCTCCTCAAGAGCGATTTCCTCCTCGCCGATGTAGACCTTGCCGTCCGGCTTCACGCTGACCGTAAGCGGCGGCTTCTCCGACTTCACCGCGCTGGCCTGGCTTTTCGGCAACTCGATCTGCACACCGACCGTGAGCAGCGGCGCCGCGACCATGAACACGATCAGCAGCACGAGCATGACATCCACAAATGGCGTCACGTTGATTTCCGACATCGGCTGATACCGTGCGCCGCGCCGCCCTCGTCCGCGCGATCCGCCACCCTGCATGCTCGCGCCCATTCCTCAAGCCCTCATGTCGATCTGACGGGATACGATCGCGGTGAATTCGTCTGCAAACGCCTCCAGTCGCTGTGCGTGGCGAGCTGCCTGATGGCTGAATTTGTTGTAGAAAATGACGGCGGGAATGGCGGCGAGAAGCCCCAGAGCCGTGGCGAACAGCGCTTCCGCAATACCGGGCGCAACCACGTCCAGCGAGGTGTTTTTCGATGCCGCGATGGCCTGAAAACTCGACATAATCCCCCAAACGGTCCCGAAAAGGCCGACGAAGGGCGCTACAGACCCAACGGTCGCCAGAAACAGCAGCCGCTTCTCCAGCTTGTCCATCTCACGCCCTATCGTCACGGTCATGACCCGCTCGATTCGCATCTGCGCGCCGGGCAGCGGCTTCGATCCGCCCTCGATCGAGCGACGCCACTCACGCATCGCCGCCACGAACAACGCAGACATAAGCGTTGTTCGCTTCTGGGACAACCCAAGATAGAGTTCGTCGAGTGACTGGCCGGACCAGAACACCTTCTCGAATTCATCCGCCTCGCGCGCAGCCCGGCCGAATGCGAGCAGTTTCTCGATGATGATCGCCCATCCCCAAACGCTCGAAAGCACGAGGCCCACCATCACCGCCTGAACGACGATGTGAGCGTGCAGAAACAACTCCAGAAATGAAAATCCTGCCCCCGCGCTTGGTAAGGCAGTTGTCAGGGTTGGTTCCATTTATGAGTTCATTCCCTGCTAAGAATTGATTTGCGATGCCCCGGGCGCGCCGCGAATCATCAACCGCCCTGACCGCGCCAAAATAGAGCCATAGCGGCGCCAAGTTAAGGCCGCAGAGCAGTGTTCATTGCGTTTTATTGGCGCAATACCCTTCATCCGCGTTATTTCCACAACACACGATAGCGTTATTTCGCAGTCTGCATGTTTATTCGTCAGGCGGACTGAAAAAACCAAGCGCGGCGGCCGGGATATGCATGGCGAGCCGTAGCGGCTTGCCTGATAGGCTGATCAGCACGCAGACGACCTCTGCTGCGCTGCAGAGCGTAACGTCGGCTCGTGTCGCGGTTTGCCGAAGCGTCAGCGAACTCGCGCCGACCGCCACAGCCTCGGTGTTAATCTCCAGAAGATCGTCGAGCCGTCCGGGCTTGAGATAGTCCACCGTAATGCGGCGCACGACAATCGCGCACGGCTCGCCACCGTCCGGCGCCATCATGACAGTATGATCGAGGCCGGCGAGGCGGAGAAAGTCGGAGCGCCCGCGCTCGAACCATCGAATATAGCTCGCATGGTAGACCAGCCCGCCCGCGTCCGTATCCTCGAAATAGACGCGCACCGGGAGCACATGGCGGCGCCCGTCGATGCGACCCGCAATGTCAGGCCAGT
>JBGSLP010000164.1:0-19279 GCA_041740655.1 Alphaproteobacteria bacterium | reverse complement strand
CTTCCGCCGCGGGCGCAGCAGGCGTCTGGGGCGGAGCAACATCGCCGCGCGCCTTTGCTTCTTCCTCTTCCTGTTTTTTCAGACGCGCGTCTTCCTCGGCGCGGCGAAGAGCCTCTTCCTCGCGACGCTTGTCATCAGCCTCGCGAGCGATGCGGTCTTCGTCCTGGCGTTTGCGCGCCTCCGTGAGAGCACGCGTGCGCGCGTCCATCTCGCCGCTGGATAGCTGACGACCGCCAGCGCCTGCGCGAGCATCAGTGCGCGCTTGAGGCGCCCCCGCAGGTCTTGCAGTGCCGCTGCGGAATACTTTTGCGGCGGAGGGAGCCGCGTCGGATGCTGGCGTTGTTTCGGCCGTTTCGCCTGGTCCCAGAACGCGCTTGCGCTTCTTTTCCACCAAAACAGGTTTCGAGCGGCCGTGGCTGAAGCTCTGGCGCACTTGGCCCTGCTCCACGGTGCGCTTCACATTCAGCGTCATCGTGCCCCTGGCGCCCGTCGCTTTGCCGTCCGTCTCTTTCGTCTCGCTCATACGTCTACCTGGTTCGCTTTCTCAGATTGGGGCTGCGGGGCGGCCTCTAACGGACTTTCGCCGTTATAGACCAGCCAGCGTTGTACTTCCCTAACAAACTTGTCTGCAACGCCCGAATATTTTAGCGCCGCATGTACCACATTTTCTCGACCCAGAGCCACGCTCAATTCGGTTATTGTAAAAACGCGGACAATAAAAATCTCAGTGTTGTTCGCGGCAGCCACAGCCCGGTATTTCCGGTTGATTTTCTCTATACCTCCGGGGCTGCCGTCCGCCGCATGCAGCACCGCCTGCGCCTCACCTGCCCCGACCATCTGATCGACCTTGGCGAAGCCGCTGACGGCCTGTCCGGCCTTGTTCGCCATCGCCAGCGACTGCAACGCGGCCTTGCGCAATAACTGCTCCGTCAGCGTCGCCAGACTCTCGTTGGCAATCGCCGCCGTTTTGAAACCCCGCGCAAAAACCTTCCGCTTCAGCGCTTCGGCGACCACCGTGCGGGTTGGGGTGAGCCATACGCCCCGACCGGGCAGCTTGCGGCGAATATCCGGCGTGACGCGATTTTCAGGGTCTAGAACGAAACGCAGCAGAGTGTCGTCCGAATGCCGCTCGCGCGTCAGGGCGCACATGCGTATCGAGCCACCCTCGTCAACTTGCAGATCGTCTTCCGTCAAACGCTAAATTTCTCTCGTCATTTGGGCTACCGGCAAGTGGGCTGTCGGTCGCCGCCAGCGCTACGCTTTCTCAGTTTCCGTCAATTCGTCTTCCCCGGCTTCTTCGACATCCGCTTCCGGTTCGGGGTCGGCCTCAATCCAGCCAAGGTCGATCCGGGCCGCCTTGATCATGTCCTCCGCATCCTGGCGGCTGACATTATGGCCATCGAGGAAACCGGCATGACGCTTGTTGCCGTCCGCCGTCTTTTCGCTCCAGCCGGTCAGATCGTCCGTCGCGCAGTCGGCGAAGTCTTCAATATTTTTTACGCTATTTTCGCCCAGCGCGACCAGCATGGCGTTCGTTAGACCCGGGATTTTCAGCAGATCCTCGGAAACGCCGAGGTCGTTGCGCTTCTCGATCAGTTCATTCTCGCGCTTGTCCAGATGATCGCGCGCGCGGGTCTGAATTTCATCGGCCGTGCCTTCATCGAACCCTTCGATGTTGGCGACTTCCTGCGGCTCCACATAGGCGATTTCTTCGACGCTCGCGAAACCCTCGGAAGCCAGTAATTGGGCGATCACCTCATCAACATCAAGGGCTTCCATGAAAAGGGCGGAGCGCTCCGTGAACTCTTTCTGACGACGCTCCGATTCCTCGGCCTCCGTCATGATGTCGATATCCCAGCCGGTCAGCTGCGAGGCGAGGCGCACGTTCTGTCCCCGACGGCCGATGGCGAGCGAAAGCTGCTCGTCCGGCACAACGACCTCGATCCGCTCGCTGTCCTCGTCGAGCACGACCTTGGCGACCTCGGCGGGGGCCAGCGCGTTGACGATGAACGTCGCGGCGTCGGGCGACCACTGGATGATGTCGATCTTCTCGCCCTGCAATTCATTCACAACCGCCTGCACGCGGCTGCCGCGCATGCCGACGCACGCGCCCACGGGGTCGATGGAGGCGTCTTTCGACGACACGGCGATTTTGGCGCGGCTGCCAGGGTCGCGCGCGACGGATTTGATCTCGACGATATTGTCGTAAATCTCCGGCACTTCCATGCTGAACAGCTTGGCCATGAATTCGGGGCGGGTGCGCGACAGGAAAATCTGCGGCCCGCGCGCTTCGCGGCGAACGTCGTACAGGTAGGCGCGGATACGGTCGCCATACTTGTAATTCTCGCGTGGCAGCGCTTCATCGCGGCGCACCACAGCTTCGGCGCGGCCCATATCGACGATTATATTGCCGTATTCTACGCGCTTAACGGTGCCATTCACCACCTCGCCGACGCGGCCGATAAACTCGCCATGCTGACGGTCACGCTCGGCCTCGCGCACCATATGCACGATAAACTGCTTGGCGTTCTGCGCGGCGACGCGGCCGAAATCCAGCGGCGGCAGCGGCTCGGCGATCTCGTCGCCCAGCGCCACGCCCGGATTGCGCTTCTTGGCTTCCTTCAACGAAATTTCGGTGGCGTCCTCGCTGACCTTCTCGACGACGAGCAGACCGCGATTGAGGCGGATTTCGCCTGTGCGGCCGTCGATCTCGGCCTTGATCTCGTTTTCGCTGCCGTAGCGGGATTTCGCCGCCTTCTGAATCGCGTCCTCCATCGCCTGGATGACCAGCGACCTGTCGATGGATTTCTCGCGCGCAACCGCGTCCGCGATCTGCAGAAGTTCGAGTTTATTCGCGCTAACGCCCTGCTGCGCCATTAAGCCGTCTCCATGTTCTTGATCGCGCCGTCACGCTGGCTGGCGCCAGCAGCGTCGACATTCCAGATTTACGTCGGCGTTTTGGAGCCATCATCCGCCCCCTCGCCGTTTTCAGGCTCGTCCTCGACATCAAGCTCAATCTCGGGCTTTCGGCTTAAGGACGCTTTAATCAGTTCGTCAGTCACAATCAGCCTTGCCTCGTGGATCAGATGCACGGGCAGGCCGATGACCTGTTTCCCCTCCATGCCATCGATCTCGATCTTGAGACGAGCCTCGCCATTCTCGTAACCATCCACAATGCCACGGAAGCGGCGGCGCCCGGCCAGCATTTCGCGCAACTCCACCTTCGCCTCGAAACCTGCCCAATCCTCGAAATCGGACGGACGAACGAGTGGCCGGTCGATCCCGGGCGAGGAAACCTCGAGAAAGTAGCCGCCCGGCATCGGGTCATGCACGTCGAGCAACGGCGACAGACGGCGACTGATCAGCGTGCAATCCTCGATGGCGAACCCGCCCCCCTCTTTGTCCGCCATGATCTGCACCGTGGTGCCATCGCGGGCCGAAACCTTGACGCGCACCAGACGATAGCCAAGCTCCGTAATGACTGGTTCCGCCAGAGCCGCGATGCCAGCCGCCAAACCGTCCTCGCGCACGAAACGCGCGTTTTTACCGTTTGATTCGACTATCGACATTCTTTTGCGGAGCCAGCCAATGAAAAAAGAGCGGGTTCGTTGAAACCCACTCCGGTCAAGTAGAGATGATCATGAGCGTTATGAACTATACGAGACTTTTTTACCACCAGCAAGAGGCCCGTATGCATCATTGAGGCTAAACGCGGATAAACTCCAGATAGCGGCAGGTTCGTCCGGCGGCGAGCGCCTTTTCCTCGTATCGGGTGATCGCCCAGTCGGCTGGCCGGCTCAAGTGATCGCGCTCGACAAGCTTGAAGGCGGACGCATCGCTCAGCACGTCGATCACTCCACGGATATATGGCTCTATATCGCTAGCGATGGTCAGCCTAGCGCCGGGGCGTAGCGTGCGGGCAAGCTGTTCGATCAGATCTACGCTTACGATGCGTCGCCCGTCATGACGACGCTTCGGCCATGGATCTGGGAACAGGATGAAGGCGCGGCCCAGCGACGCCGTCGGGAGCCATGCAATGAGCGGGCGGACATCGTTATCCAGAACGCGGACATTGCCCAGGCTTCGGTCCGACACCTGCGCAACCACCTTCGCGACGCCGTTGATGAACGGCTCGGCTCCGATAAACCCGATGTCCGGATGGCGCACAGCCTGCTCGATAAGGTGCTCGCCGCCGCCAAAACCAATTTCCAGCCAAACGTCGCTGACCGGCGTTGTGAACAAGCCAGCCAAATCGCCGTGCTGCGGCTTGGTGATGTCGATGCGCAGCTGCGGGAGCAGGGATGCGAGCAGCTTTTGCCGATGCGGCGTGAGAGGGCGTCCCTTACGCCGCCCGTAGAAGCGTTCATCTTTCGGGCGAAATGAGGGGCCGCCCGCGCCCTCATCGCCAGTTTTCGACATCATGCTTGGATCAGGCAAAGGCGCTTTTCAGTTGCTCAACCAGATCGAGCCGCTCCCACGAAAAGCCGCCGTCATTCTCCGGCTTGCGACCGAAATGGCCGTATGCGGCGGTGCGGCGATAAATCGGGCGATTCAGATGCAGCGTCTCGCGGATGCCACGCGGGCTGAGGTCCATCATCTCCCAAAGCGCCGATTCGAGCGCGGCCACGTCGACATTGTTCCCGCCGTGCAAATCGACATAAAGCGACAGCGGTTTGGATACGCCGATAGCATAGGAGAGCTGGATGGAGCAGCGGGTTGCGAGACCGGCGGCGACCACATTTTTCGCCAGATAGCGCGCGGCGTATGCGGCGGAGCGGTCGACCTTGGTCGGGTCTTTGCCGGAGAATGCGCCGCCGCCATGAGCCGAAGCGCCGCCGTAGGTGTCGACGATGATCTTGCGGCCCGTCAAACCGGCGTCGCCGTCAGGGCCGCCGATTACGAAGCGCCCGGTCGGGTTGACGTAAAACTTGTCCTCGGGCGGCATCCAGCCTTCGGGAAGCACGTTCTGCACAAAGCCGCGGACGAGTTCGCGAATTTCGTCTTGCCGCGCGCTCTCGCTATGCTGGGTAGAGACGACGACGGATTCCGCGCGCACAGGCTTGCCGTTTTCGTAGCGTAGCGTGACCTGACTTTTCGCGTCCGGGCCGAATTGCGATGCGACGCCGGAGTGGCGTGCAGCGGCCATGTCCTGCAGAATGCGGTGCGAATAATACAGCGGCGCCGGCATCAGATCTTCAGTCTCGTCGCATGCAAACCCGAACATGATGCCCTGGTCGCCTGCGCCCTCGTCCTTCTCAGCGCTGGAGTCCACGCCAACAGCTATATCGGCGGACTGTTCGTGCACATAACATTGGACTTCCATATTTTCCCAATGGAAGCCTTCCTGCTCGTAGCCGATTTCTTTAACGGTCCGGCGCGCGGCGTCCATCAGCGTGTCGTGATTGACGCTCGCGGGGCCGCGAACCTCTCCCGCCAGAACGACCCGATTGGTGGTCGCGAGAGTTTCGAGCGCAACGCGAGCGTGTGGATCGGCAGCGAGATATGCATCAACAATGGCGTCCGAAATCTGATCGCAGACCTTGTCCGGATGACCTTCGGACACGGATTCGCTCGTAAATAAGTAACTTTTGCGGGACACTTCTCGCTCCGTTTCACACTACCAATAGCTGCATAAACATGCACGCAGGTTTGTGCAGGGCAGAAACGGGCTGCGTCAATGTCTTTTTAAAGTTTTAGTCGTCTTTCAGAGGAAGATTGAGGTCGGCAATCGCATCCGGCGCTTCATCGGACAGCGAGCGAACCAGATCAATGATTTTCCTGCGGACTTTCGAATCGCTGACTTTCACGAACGCGCGGTTCAGCTCAAGCCCTTCCCGTGTGTTCAGGAAATCCATCAGGAAAGTTTCGGTTTTCGATTCGGCGAAACCGATGCGAGGCTGAGAGCCTGGGCGAACGGGCGCGTCCTCGAAGAAGAACGACATCGGCACGTCGAGAATTTGTGACAACTGAAAAAGGCGGCTGGCGCCAATCCGGTTGGTGCCCTTTTCGTATTTCTGAATTTGCTGAAATGTCAGGTTCATTTTCTCGCCAAGCTTCTCCTGGCTCATCCCGATCACCAGACGGCGCAAACGCACGCGGCTGCCGACGTGAATATCGACAGGATTTGGCTTCCTGCCATTTGATTCGAACCCTTCCTCACCGCCGGCCATTGCCCGCAGCTCCGCCCCCAAAATCCCCATGTTCAACCCCATTTGTCTCTAAATCACTCACAACGCACTCACGCTTTTGTTTAATGTATACAACTTTGGATACGTATGGAACCTAATATACCCCGTCAATAAGACTTATCATATTCGCCTTAAAGTTTAGGTATCAAAAAGGTACAAGACTGCGGCAAGTTTCTGGCAGAAAATGCGTAATGCACGCAAAAATTTAGGTTTTTCTGCCGCCTGCTAACGCCAACGGCATCAGGTAAAGTGTGAGCATAAGCAAAAGCAATGGCATAGCGCCTAAAGCTCTTATCCAGACGTAAAGCGGCGGTGAGATGGCGACGGGCAGTGCAGAATCGATAATTCCTGAGGAATTTAAAGACTGTTGCACAATCACACGACCATAGCTGTCGATGACCGCGGAAATTCCTGTATTGGCCGCGCGAACCACCGGAACGCCTTCCTCCACCGCCCGAACGCGCGCCTGAAACAGATGCTGGTAAGGGCCGGATGTCGCCCCGAACCATGCATCGTTGGTTAAGTTGAGCATCCATCCTGCGGCTCCGACGCCAGGCATGACCGCGCCAGGGAAGATAATCTCGTAACATATCAATGGCGAAAACGGCGGCGCGGCTTTCGTCGCTATCGGCGCACGCAATGCGCCAGCCTGGAAGCCGATGGCGTGATGGGTGAGGTGCTTTGCGCCCAGCCATCTGAAGAACTCAGGGAAAGGAAGATATTCGCCGAAGGGCACGAGATGCATCTTGTCATACCGCGCCTCGATGCGTGCCTCGTCCGACAGCACGAAAAGCGTGTTATACACGCCGGTCATGATGCGTTGGGCGTTCGCATCTGTGGTCGTCGTTGCGCGTTCAGCGCCGAGCACCAGCGACCCGCCTTTCGGAATGGCGACCTTTATCGCCTCGGCGATCGCGGGGTCGTAAATAGCCTCATCGGCGGCGAAGAGAAATGGCGTCGACGACTCTGGCCAGATCACGTGCGTCACGTCGGCGGGCAAGTTTTCCGAACTGAGGCGGAGATATCGTTCGAAAATCCAGTCTCTGTTTTCCGGCTTCCACTTCTCGGCCTGGGGAATGTTTCCCTGCACGATGCGGAGCTTCACGCCTGGCGCCACGTCATCCGTCGCGTTCGACAGGCGTAAAGCGCCGCCAACGCCCATTGACACCAGTGCCACGGTCGCAAGCGTCGGCGCGGCCCAACGGTTCACAAGGCGGCCGGCGTCAAAAAGTGCTGCGGGGCTGGCGAAAATGAAAACGGCGATGAACGTCAGCCCGTAAGCGCCCACGAGGGAGGCGGATTGCATCAGCCAGTCGCTCGCGGCGAGCGAATATCCGAGCGAATTCCACGGGAAGCCCGTAAAGATGTGGCCTCGCACCCATTCGATGGCGAAGAATGAGACAGCAAGCGTCAGAACTCTCCAGCCGCCGGGACGCCAGACCAGCATGGCCAGCCCACAGGCGGTGCCATAGAAAATAGCAAGTCCGGCTGGCACTCCCATGACGGCGAGCGGCAGCGCCCAGAGAAATTTGTCAGGCTCGACAAAAAACGCCGCGCCGATCCAGTACAGCCCGGCGAGGAAGTATCCGAAGCCGAAGCACCAGCCGGTTTTAGCGGCGCGAATGAGGGGAGAGCGGCGCGTATCGCCGGTTCTCGCTGCGGCGTCGGCGTCCAGCAGCCACACGAGGACGGGCAAGGTGAAGAACATCACCGGCCAAGCCGATACGGGAGCGAGCGCCAGCGCTGACAGCGAACCGGCGAGTATGCCCGTCAGCCGCCTCCGCCATCCAAGCACGCCGGAAATCTGAGCGGCGAAATCCGGCATTGCAGGTCCTGATATTGGCGTCGATGGGGTCAGGCGGCGTTGATGCGACGCTTCAACAAATTCTCTTTTACGGCGGGGGTGTCGGGAGCCTCGTTTTTGGCGACTGCCTGCACGTGGGATATTGCATGGATGCGCAGTTTGCCGATCCGATGCTGATCAAGGTCCATCACCTCGAAATCGACGCCGGCCGGGTGGCGGATGTGCTCGCCCGGAGCAGGCAGGCGGCCGAGGATGGCTAGGACCAATCCGCCGACCGTCTCGCTTTCGTCGTCCTCCTCAGGCGGCGCCAGTTCGCAGCCCAGATAGGCGTTGAGGGTTTCGAGCGATGTTCGGGCGTCGACAAACAAGCCATGCTCGTTTTCGACGATGAGCGGCTCCTCAACCACGTCATGCTCATCCTCGATGTCGCCGACAAGCGGCTCGATGAGGTCCTCGATGGATACGAGTCCGTCAATGCCGTTGAATTCGTCGTATATGAGCGCGAGGTGTTTTCGCGTTGTCTGCATGCGGCGCAGCAATGTCGAAACGGGCGTAGATTGCGGCTCGAAGAGGATTTCACGCTCTAAACCGAGCGATTTGACTGTTCGCGAAAGATCAACCGACTGCAGATCGAGCGCTGCAGGTTCCACCACAGCTTTCGCGTCGCCGTGTTCGCTCGCGGACTGAGTCATCCACCGGATAACATCCTTGATGTGGATCATGCCGTACGCGTCGTCGAGCGAACCGCGATAGACCGGCACACGGGAATGGCCGGCCTGCGCAAACAGCTTCAGGAGTTCATCGAGCGAGGCGTTCTCGTCAATCGACAAAATATCAGCGCGCGGCACCATGACATCGTCGACGCGGAGCGTGCCGAACGCCAGGATATTGAGCAAAAGTTTGCGCTCTTCGGCCGAAAAATATTCGTTGCCGCTGGCGGCGTCGGTCGATTTGAGAGCCGCCTCAAGCTTTTCCTTCAGCGTTCCGCCGTTGGACAGGCCGAATGCGCTTGTCAGCCGGTGATACCAGCGTCCGCGAGACACGCGTCTCTCGAAATCCTGTGAAGAGGAGTTTCCGGATTGTCTACTACTGTCAGAGGCCATGGTTTGGTTTCAATTCAGGCAGCTTCCGGTTCGGCAGTGTCGAACCTGTGGTGAAATGGATCTGCAACGCCAATGTCGACAAGAATTTCTCGCTCCAAAGCTTCCATCCGCTCAGCCTCGTCGTCAGTTTCGTGATCGAAGCCTAGCAGGTGGAGAACTCCGTGAACCGTAAGATGCGCAAGATGATCGCCCGGTGACTTGCCTTCGACATTCGCTTCGGCCATGACGGTTTGATACGCAATAATGATATCCCCTAGGAATACCGGACCGCCAGTGTTGGCAAGCATCATTCCATTCACGAACGACAAAACGTTTGTGGGCTTATTCTGGTTGCGATAGCGCGAGTTGAGAACCTGAATTTCCGCATCAGAGGAAAGCGCGACTGAAATCTCTACGTCTCCCGTCGCCACGCGCTTTGCCGCCGCCTGAGCCGCGCGCACGACAATCTGTTCCGCATTGCGGACGGCGTTCCACGAGTCGTCCGCAATAGTAACGTCCACCTCGGCGGATGCGGTCTGGTGGTTGTTCTCAATCGGATTTTGCTGAGCTTCGGTCATCGAAAATCTTTTAACGGGTCGGTGCAGCTTCGTAGGCTTCGACGATCTTCCCGACAAGCTCGCGGCGCACGACATCCGCCCGCGTAAAGGGAATATGGCTTATCCCATCGATATGGGAGAGTAACTTGATGGCCTGCTCCAGCCCCGATGTCTGGCCGCTCGGCAGGTCGATCTGTGACGGATCGCCGGTGACAATCATCTGGCTACCCTCGCCGATACGGGTCAAAAACATCTTCATTTGCGTCGCAGTGCAGTTCTGCGCCTCATCCAGAATAATCATTGCGTGGCTAAGAGTGCGGCCGCGCATGAAAGCAAGCGGCGCTATCTCGATCACTCCGGTCTCAAGGCCTTTTTCGACCTTCTCCGGAGGAAGCACGTCATATAGAGCATCGTAAAGCGGGCGCAAGTATGGATCGACCTTTTCGCGCATGTCGCCGGGCAGGAAACCCAGCCGCTCTCCAGCCTCGACCGCCGGGCGCGAGAGGATAATCCGCTCGATTTCACCACGCTCTAGCATCCCCGCAGCATAAACTACCGCAAGATACGTTTTGCCGGTGCCTGCTGGACCGGTGCCAAAAATCAGCTCCGCCGTTTGCAGCGCGCGAATATATTCGCTCTGCATCGGGGTGCGGGCTGAGATGAGCCGTTTGCGGGTGCGAAGCTGTGCGACGCCGGGAGGAGCATCCTCGACCGCCGGCCCCTTGGCGGCGCCTTTCGCTGGAGCTTTCACGCCAAAGCCCGCCTGCGCATGCCGGATCGCGCCGTTGACATCGCCAGCGCTCACGGCTTGCCCCGATACGAGGCGCGAATACAGCCATTCGAGAACGGCCTTGGCCGTGCTGCAGCTATCCTCGGAGCCTTCGACAATAACCACATTGCCATGCGCAACCGCTTCCACATTCAGTCGATCTTCAAGTATGGACAGATTCGCGTCGAATTCGCCAAGCAGGTTGGCCAGAAGTCGGTTGTCGTCGAAGTGAAGTTCAATTCGCTTGGCGGACTCGCGCACAGCTTTCGGCGCCTGGCGCTTGTTTGCGCCACTATTCCGGGGTTGCGTCCCGCGACTATCCGCCAATGATGATCTCCATCAAGCCATGCTCATCGTATAGTTTTGCTTTTTGTCGCTATCATGTTGCCGCCACGGATTTATGACGCCCTCAAGACTATTACGCCCAGCAGAGATAATATCAACATCAACGATCTGTCCAAGCATGGAGATATCCGCTTTTGCATGCACGGCCTGCAAAAAGGGTGAGCGCCCGGTGAGTTGTCCGGGGTTGCGCCCTTCGCGTTCGAACAGCACGCTCATGCGTTTTCCGGCGCAGGCGGCGTTGAACTCCATTTGTTGCTCCAGCAGTAGCGTCTGAAGCTCGGCAAGGCGCTCCGCCTTCACAGGCTCCGGAACCTGCGCGCCCATATCCGCAGCAGGGGTGCCGGGCCGCTGGCTGTATTTGAACGAATATGCCTGAGCGTATTTCACCTCGCGCACCATGCGCAGCGTGGCGTCGAAATCCTCGTCCGTTTCGCCCGGAAAG
This sequence comes from Alphaproteobacteria bacterium, assembly GCA_041740655.1. Lineage (GTDB taxonomy): Bacteria > Pseudomonadota > Alphaproteobacteria > Rhizobiales > Rhodomicrobiaceae > JAWXCE01. The sequence goes on along the minus strand of JBGSLP010000164.1, from coordinate 8,092 downwards.
CCGACGATGATGTCCGTCGACAGCGCCATGTCGGCGCGGGCGTTGCGGATTTTTTCCACCAGCCGGAGGTAATCCGCGCCAGTGTGTTTGCGATTCATGGACGAGAGAATGCGGTCCGAGCCGGATTGAAACGGCAAATGCAGGTACGGCATCAGCTTGGGCATGTCGCGATGCGCCTCGATCAGGTCGTCGGCCATGTCGGCTGGATGACTCGTGGTATACCGCAACCGCTCTACGCCCTCGATTTCGGCCAGCGCCTGAAGGAGGCGAGCCAGGCTCCACACGCGGCCGCCCTCATCGCCGTGATAGGCGTTGACGTTTTGCCCGAGCAGCGTGATCTCGCGCACGCCAGCCGACGCCAGCCGCATCGCCTCGCTGAGAATTTTCGTCGGCGGACGCGAATATTCGGCCCCGCGCGTGTAAGGCACCACGCAAAAGGTGCAGAATTTATCGCAGCCTTCCTGAACGGTCAGAAAAGCGGATGGCGAGCGGCTCGCCATGGCCTTGTGGCGTTCGGGCAGCGCGTCGAACTTGTCATTCTCCGGAAAGTCGGTTTCCAGCAGGCGCTTGCCGGAAGCGGCTTCGGTCAGCAGGTGGGGCAGGCGATGATAACTCTGCGGGCCGACGACAATATCCACGACCGATGCGCGCGCCATGATCTCAGCGCCTTCGGCCTGCGCCACGCAGCCTGCCACGGCGATCATGGTCTGCTTGCCGTCCTTGGCGCGCTCCGACTGCAATACGCGCAGCCGCCCGAGTTCGGAGTAGACTTTCTCCGCCGCTTTTTCGCGAATGTGACAGGTGTTGAGAATGATGAGGTCCGCGTCGGCCATGGTTGACGTCTCCGCGAAACCGGCAGGCGCGATCGCCTCGGCCATGCGGCTCGAGTCGTACACGTTCATCTGACAGCCGTAGGTCTTGATGAAAACCTTTTTGTCCGAGCCTGTCATGCGTGATCCGCCTGCTGCGCGGCTTCAATGATTATCGGAGCAGGAAGCGCGCGGGCTGTCAGAAGTTCCGTGAAGTTCTGCCGGACGAGTATTTCCGTATAGGCCGCGATCTGCTTTCTCCCCTTGAAATCCTGAAGCGGCGCCGGTTCGCTCACGCGGATCGACACGTCAACCGGACCTAGCTTCAACAGTTCCCACGCATGAGTCAAAATTTCCATGCCGCCATACCATGCGATCAACGGGCGCTGCCCACGGTTGAGCGGCAGGCCGTTGAGGCGCGTGTAAACGAGCGTGGCCGTCTGGACGCTGGTTTTGCTCTCACCCGCGGCGCCGGAGAAGTCGCTGACCGCCGCAAACAGTGAGCTTTTGAACGGCAGCACCTGATTGCCGTCGCCGCTGGTGCCTTCCGCAAAAAGCACGAGGCAATCGCCGGTTTCCAGCCTGCTGGCGATCTCCATCGCGGTATCGCGCACGGACAGGCGCTTGTTGCGGTCGACGAAGACGGTGCGTTGCAGCCGGGCGAACTGGTTGATGATCGGCCACTCGTCGACTTCCGATTTTGAGACGAAAGACAGAGGCGCAATCGAGGACAGCACTATGATGTCCAGCCACGAGACATGGTTCGACACGAGCAGAACCGGCGCTTCGCGCTGAACGGCGCCCGCCAGATGCACGCGGATGCCGAACAGGCGCGCAACCCGCCGGTGATACCAGTGCGGCAGCGTGCGCGCACCGCGAGAGCCTAGTTTCACAAGCAGGTACTGCACCGGCATGAGAGGAGCCGTGAAGAGCACGAAGCCGGACAGGAGAAGCGCAGCGCGCAGGGTCTGCATCACGCCCCCCGCAGCTTTGGCTTCTTCAGCGGGCGGCCGTAGAGTTCCAGCCGGTGGCCCGTCAGTTCATAGCCGAGCTTGCGCGCGACGATTTCCTGCAACCGCTCGATCTCCTCGTCGTGAAATTCGATGACATCCCCCGTTTCCACGTCAATCAGATGGTCATGGTGCTGATCCTCGGCCCTTTCGTAGCGCGCGCGTCCGTCGCCAAATTCGCGGCGTTCGAGAATGCCCGCGTCTCGTAGCAGTTTCACCGTGCGATAGACTGTAGAGAGCGAAATGCGGTGATCGACTGCATGCGCGCGCTTGTACACCTCTTCGACATCCGGATGGTCCTGGGCGTCCGCGAGCACGCTCGCGATGGTCCGCCGCTGGCCGGTCATGCGCATGCCTTTTTCAGCGCAAAGCTCTTCGAGCCTGTTCGTCATCGGGCTGGTTTTCGCCATGCCAAACCGCAATCGCCGCCTTTTGAGAAGAAGTTCAAACGCTCGGCCGCGTTTGTCATCAAATCATTTGCCGATTTCAAGCCGCATTACAAGCGCGCTCTTCGCCGGGCTGCTTCCGCTTGCCGACGCCTCGAAATATCCCGGGCGACGACCAGCAGGCTTGAATCCCGAACAGCGATAAAGCGTGAGCGCTGCGGCGTTCTCCTCATCGACCTCCAGAAACACGGTTTCGGCGCCCATTGTCGCCGCCCACGCAATCGCTTCATTCAGCAGAGCAGCGCCCGCGCCCGTGCGCTGATGCGCAGGCGCAACCGCTATGGTCAGGATTTCCGCCTCACCCGCGACGACGCGCGGCAGCACAAATCCGGCGATTGTATTGTCCTTCATCGCCATCAGCGGCATTGCAACGCCATCGGTCGTCAGCGACCGCAACTCCGCAGCGCTCCACCTGCGGACAAAACACTGGCCGTGAATGACCGAGAGCGCCTCAAAATCCGGCGCACTCGCCTCGATGATCGCCCAGTTTCCGGTCATGCCTCGGCGCGCGCCAGAATTTTGCTTTGCTGGGGTTTGGCGTCCGGCGGACGAAGATAGAGCGGGCTTGGCAGTGTTGTCGCAGCGCTGCGGCTTGCCGCCATTTCCGCAAGCGCCGAAGCGTTGGGTGCGAGATCGGGCGCTTGTGCCTGCGTGAAAGAGACGGCGCCGGGGCCGACCAGCGTAAACTCGCCACCCTCGGCAAGCGTAGCAATATCGTCGATCACAACAACGCTCGGATCAGACTGCGGCGCGCCGGACGCCTCAAATTTCTGGGCGTACAGCATGTCACGGCCAGCCGGAGTCGCCACGATAAACCGCCCGGCGGGCTGATGATCGCGCGCGAAGATATAGGCCATGACCTCAAGGCTTGGCATGCCGATAACCTGCACATCCAGCGCCAGCGCGAAGCCCCGGGCGGCCGCCAGACTTGCCCGAATGCCCGTGAATGTCCCCGGCCCCGTGGTCACGGCGATGCGCGTGAGATCACGAAACCCGACACCGGCCTCGTCCATCGTCGCGAGAATGAGCGGCAGCAGCCCCTCGGATTGCTCGCGCGCTGGCCCGCCAGCTCTCTCCACGATGCTGCCGTCCGCCCGCCGAACGGCGACGGTGGACAGGCCCATGCTCGTCTCCTGGGCCAGGATAACCATTACTAGATAATCTGCGCGATCTGGTCGAACTCGAAGCGCGGGGAGCGTGGGAACAGCGCGGTCGGATCGCCATATCCGAGATTGACGATAACGTTGGATTTCACTGGCGTGCCGGCGAAAAACTCGGCGTCAACGCCTGCAGTGTTGAAGCCGGTCATCGGGCCGCAATCCAGCCCGAGCGCACGCGCGGCCAGAATGAAATAGGCCACCTGCAGCGTGCCGTTCTGAAACGACGAGCGCTCTATAAACGGCTGATTTCCGACAAACCACGACTTCGCGTCGGCGTGCGGAAATAGGAACGGCAGGTGCTCGTAAAACTCGTTGTCGTGGCCGATAATGGCGACGACCGGCGCCGTCACGGTTTTCTCAACATTGCCTTCCATCATATGCGGCTTGAGCCGCATCTTGGCTTCCGTCGATTTCAGAAACAGGATACGCGCGGGGGACTGGTTTGCGCTTGTCGGCGCCCACTTCATGGTCTCGACGATCTGCTTGAGCAGGTCATCCGAGACGGGCTTATCCTGCCATTTATTATGGCTGCGTGCGGCGAAAAAAAGCTGGTCTAGCGCGCGTTGGTCTATTTGTCCGGTCATTGCAACGGTTCCAAATTATTGAACTACGCTTGAGGTAAACCCGCGCGCGCGATTTTGCAAGTCATTACACGGCCGGTTGAACTTCCTTCACTTCCGGCACGAAATGGCGCAGCAGATTTTCGATGCCATGCCGCAGCGTCGCCGTCGATGACGGGCAGCCAGCGCAGGCGCCGCGCATTTTCAGGTACACGACGCCATCGCGGAAGCTCTGGAAGGTGATGTCGCCGCCATCTGAGGCCACAGCCGGGCGCACCCGCGTTTCCAGCAAATCCTTGATCGTTGCGACAAGTTCGGCATGCTCGGGCGCGTAATCGCCGTCTTCCAAGCCGTTCGCGGACTCTTCCTGAACGACCGGAGCGCCGGACATGTAATGCTCCATGATGGCGCCGAGAACTGCTGGCTTCAGGTGCTGCCAGTCGCCGTCGCATTTCGACACGGATATGAAGTCATAGGCGAGGAATACGCCGTCCACGCCCTCAATCTCGAATAGGCGCGCTGCGAGCGGCGATCCGGCCTGCGCCGATGCGCGATCCTTGAATTCGCGCGTGCCATGCTCCAGAACCTGACGGCCGGGGATGAATTTCATCGTCGCTGGATTTGGGGTTGCTTCGGTTTGAATGAACATGAGCCGACTCCTGTCGAATGATCTGCGCAATCCGAGCGCAAATTAGAATTTTTCTATATAATATAAATAAGCAATTTGGCCAAAAGCGCAACGCGCTTACGCCAGCCCCTCAATTTCTTCGAGGGATAAATTCCCCGGCACGACCGTGATGGGGATCGTGAAGGAGGCGACCTTGGCGCTGGCGAGCGATGCGACGAGCGGCCCCGGCCCCGCCGGGTCGGTGGACGCGCCAAGCACGAGAACGCCGATATCCTGGTCCTCCTCGATCAGCCGCATGACCTCCTCCGCGCGCACGCCTTCGCGAATGCGCTCCTCGGCGACGAGGTCGGCGAAGCCCCAATTGTGGATCTTGCGCGCGCAAAGCCGGAACACAGCGTGCGCTTTTGTCGTGGCCTCTTCGCGGAATGCCGCTTCAACGCCAAGCCAATGCGTTGCCTCTGGCGGGTCGATAATGTAGAGCAGGACAAGGCCTCCGCCTGTCCGCTGCGACCTGCGAACCGCATAGGCCAGCGCGGTTTCCATCTCTGGCGACTCGTCCACGATGACGAGGAATTTTCGCTTATGCCCCTGCTCGAAAAGCTGTCTGCGTTTGCGTGTGGTCACTGGCGCCGATCCGTTGATCCATACGCCACATTAGCTGATTTATCGGGCTTTTACGACCGGATTAGCCCGACGATATCTTTCACATGCGCCATGTTCGCATCGGCGATCTCTCGGGCGCGCATGGCTCCATCCGCCAGAACACTGTCAATGTAGGCGGCGTCGGACGAGAGCGCCTTCATTTTTTCGCTGACCGGCGCAAGCTGTGCGACGCACATTTCGATCAGCGCCGTCTTGAACTTGGAAAACTGCGCGCCGCCAAACTCATCGAGCGTCTGCTGTTTGGTGGTCTCGGAAAGCGCGGCGTAAATACCGACGAGATTGTCAGCCTCCGGGCGTCCGGCCAGCCCTTTTTCCTCGGACGGTATCGGCTCCAGATCTGTTTTCGCCTTCTTGATCTTCTTTGCGATAGCGTCGGCGTCATCCGTCAGGTTGATGCGCGACATGTCGGACGGGTCGGACTTGCTCATCTTGGCCGAACCATCCCGCAGGCTCATCACGCGCGTTGCAGGGCCGGATATGAGCGGCTCCGGCAGAGGAAAGAAACCATCCTCAAAGCCAGCCGCGGCGATCTGCTTGCCGAAATCATTGTTGAATTTCTGTGCGATATCGCGAGCCAACTCCAGATGCTGCTTCTGGTCGTCGCCGACCGGCACGTGCGTGGCGCGATAGACCAGAATGTCGGCGGCCATCAGGTTCGGATAGGCGTAAAGCCCCACGCTCGACGCCTCGCGATCCTTGCCGGCCTTCTCCTTGAACTGCGTCATCCGGTTCAGCCAGCCGAGCCGCGCGACGCAATTGAATATCCACCCAAGTTCGGCATGCGCCGACACCTGGCTCTGGTTGAAAATAATCTGGCGTTTGGGGTCGATGCCCGCCGCGATAAAGGCCGCTGTCACCTCGCGGGTGTTGCGCGTCAGCTCGGCCGGGTCCTGCCAAACGGTGATCGCGTGCAGATCGACCACGCAGTACAGGCAATTGTATTTCTCCTGCAGCGCGACGAATTTCGTCACCGCTCCAAGATAATTGCCCAGATGCAGGTTGCCCGTCGGCTGCACACCCGAAAACACGCGCTGTTCGATGGTCATGAGTTCACCCCTTTAGCGCGGCTTATGCCGTCATCGCGGGGCTTTCGCAAGCATCTTCGCGGCAGCCCAGGAAGTATGCGGCTGGCCTATCCGCGCGGCGCTTTCCGCCAATGTGGCGCCTGGCTGCTACAGCATCCGGCTATGCACAGACGATTTTGCGGCATGCGCTTTTTTCGAATCGCAAACCCGACTTTACTCCAGAAATCGCAACGTCCGATCTCACGTTAAGCAGGTAGCAAGCATGAAGCATTTCGCCCGTCTGGCCGTAACTATGATGTTTTTAGCCGCCTTCAGCCATCAGGCGTTTTCTGAAACGCCAGACATTTTCGAGCAGGCAACGCCGCAGGAACCGGACTTCACGCTCCAGAAAGTCGCCGGGCCATTTGAAAACCCCTGGTCAATCGCGTTCCTGCCCGAGGATGGCGGGATATTGGTCACCGAACGTGCCGGACGTCTGCAGTTTGTCGACCATGCAAGCGGCGAATTGAGCGAAGTCAGGGGCCTGCCGGAGATGCTTATCGGCAGCCATGCTGGTCTCATGGACGTCATCCTCGATCCTGACTTCGCCGAAAACCAGATCGTTTATCTGTCGCTGACAAGAGGGACAACCGACGCGTTGAGCGTCAACGTTTTCAAGGCCCGGTTCGACCGCGAAAATCTGGCGCTGGTCGACGGGCGGATTATCTTCATAAGCCAGCCGCCAGCGCCCGGGATCGAACAACTCGGGGGACGGCTCGCAATCGATCAGGCTGGCTACCTTTATCTCACGCTGGGGGATCGTTTCAGCGGTGATCGCGCGCAGGACCTTACGGATCATGCTGGAAGCATCATCCGCATAACGCGCGAAGGCGGGGTGCCTGAGGACAATCCATTCCGCAAACGCGCGGACGCACGTCCGGAAATATGGACTTTCGGCCATCGCAACCCGCAAGGGCTGGTGGTTGACGGCAAGACTGGGCGAATTCTGGCCACCGAGCATGGTCCGGCGGGAGGCGATGAGTTGAATGTCATCGAGAAGGGGATGAATTACGGATGGCCTTTGACGAGCTACGGCGTTCACTACGACGGGAGCAGCGTTCCTTTCGGCGCGTCCATGGCGGGAACCGTCCAGCCTATGCGGCAGTGGACGCCCTCGATCGCGCCATCGGGGCTGGCCATTTACAGCGACAACGGCCCCACCGGGTGGCCCGGTTCGTTATGGATCGGTGGGCTGTCGGGGCAAAGCATAATCCGGCTCGAATTCTCCAAGGGCGCGATTGTCGGTGAAAAGCGGTTCCTGAGGGAGGAGATTGGCCGCATTCGCGATGTACGCCTTGCGCCCAATGGCGCCATTTACGTTGTCACCGACGATGCGCACGGCGCGCTCTACAGGCTCGACCCGATCATCGAGCAGGTCGATATCGAGGCCCCATTCACTCTTTACGATAGAGAAGTTCAGTGACTTCGATCATCCGGCCTTGAGGGATCGGCGGAGCGCTCCAAGAGTCATGGCGCCCGTCAATTGCGCCGCCATCGCGTAGGTGAGGGCGCCGCAGCCGATGAGCGAGGCCAGGGCGCCGATCTGCAGGGCCGTCCCGTTGGCGGGTGCGAAAAAGCCATTCAGGCTGGAGGAGACGACCCAGAGCACGCCGCCCATCAAAAGACTGCACGCAAGGAGCAGGGGCGCGCGTCGCTTCAGAAGGGCGTCGGCCTGAAAATGCTTGCGGCGTACCAGCGTGACGAGGAGCAGGATGAGGTTCGTCCAACCCGACAGGCTGGTGGCGATTGCAA